>NZ_JBMGJV010000004.1:0-160521 GCF_051025295.1 Candidatus Dedyshia acidiphila
AAAAAAGCGAGGCGCAGCCTACGCGACATGTGCGAAGGACCTCTTCCCGGCCAGCTCGTTGTATAGCTCGCGATAATCCGCCGTAGAGCGATCCACTCCATAGCGTTCTCGGGCACGTGTCTGCGCTGCATGCTGGAGATGTGCGAGCAACTGCGGCCACTCGATCAGTTGTACAACCGCATCATGCAGCGATGCCGGATCGCGCGGGTCGAAATAGACTGCTGCATCGCCCCAGATCTCGTGGAAAGACGGGATGTCGCTCAACACCAGCGCACATCCAGCATGCGCTGCCTCCAGCGGGGCAAGACCGAATGGTTCGTAAAGAGACGTGCCCAGGTACATCGCGCTTTCGAGCATGGCTTCGCTCAAGGCTGCACGATCGAGCTGACCCAGCATGGTCACGCCGTCGACGTCTGATGTTTGCTTTGCGTTGGATCGTTCGTGCTGCTGCCCGGCAACGAGTACCGGCAGCGGCAAACGTGCGAGCGGTACCACGCCCGTGTTCTTGCCCTCATCCCAAAGCCGCCCCGCGGTGATGGCCCGGAGCTTGCGATTGTGGGACGAGCGAGAGACCACCGGGCTGCTGTTGTAGATCACACGGCCACGAGCTTCCAATACTCCGAAGTGGTCTTCGAGGGAACGCAACTGCGCCTCGGACGGAGCAACGACCAGGTCGGCGGCCTGCAGGCCTTTGCTGACGATGTCGCGATAGCCATGGATCCAGCCGGTGTCTTCCGGCTCTTCCCCAAAGCGGGCGTGCCACCAACTGATCACATCGCTGTGCGCGACCACCATCCGCGGAACGCGCGATGGCAGCGCACCGTAACAGAATTGGTTGCTATGCAGCAGATCGGGCTGCCAGGCGGAGACCAGGGACATGAGCTCACGCGTGCTCTCTTCAATCTGTGTCTCTCCCGGCATCCACTCGAGCGGCCAAGCCATCGCACGGAACTCGAAGCGTCTCGGAGAGAGTTCGCGCAGCCGTGCGATGTCTTTGGACTGGCTCTCATCCGGATAGCGGCCGAGGCTGACCAGGCAAACGTCGCAGCCGTCCTTCAGCAGGCCCTCCGTCAGGTCGAGCGAGTACATCCACACGCCGCCCAACGTGTCGGTTGTCATCAGGACACGCATTCGAGTTCCTCGAGTGGCACAGGGGTCTGGTCCTGAATATCGCTAAACCCGCGCTCAGAGAAGAGTCCGAGATAGTACCGGTGCGCGCGCTCCCAGGCCTCATCGTCGGGCGGCGCGCCGAAGGTCTGCACGTACTGCGGGCTGCCGGGGAATGGAAACATCGGGACGGGCTCAGAGACCCAGACGCCCCGCTGCTTGAGCGTGTTCTGGAATGAAGCAACGAGAGCGGGATCATCCTCGATCGTCTTGATCAGGTTCGCCTGCACCCACGGAATGTGCCGCCGCGCTTCCAGCAGAAGCTCGGTGATGCGGTCCGTCGAGAGGCGGCAATTCTTGCGCACCGCATCGCGGCCCTCCTCGGTCACAGACTCCACGCCGCACTCGAACGAGATACAGTGCGCACGCCCGAGCAGCGCAAGCGAATCTTCGTTCCACAGGTCGATCCGCGTTTGGAAACCGATCGCCACAGGCCGCTTTGCGATCTCTTCAAGCAGCACCTGGACCTGCTTGCCCACGCCAAAGATCTCATCAATGAAGTAGATATATCCGACACCACGCGCGATCATCGCATCGATCTCGCGCAGCACCTCTTCCACCCTCCGCTCGCGGTACTTGTTGCGGAACAGGGTCTTGTTACAGAAGGAGCAGGACCAGGGGCACCCGCGCGCAAACTCCACTTCTGCGCCAAGATGACCGGGTATGCCGGCTGGCAGATCGTGGAAGACGTGGTGCAGATGCGTGTGCCGCTCGAGTGGATAGCCGGCCAAAGACAGCGCGATGATCTCCTGCATCGCCACATTCCCCAGCCCGGGGCTGGTGTGCAACCGGTCACCTTCACGCCAGCAGCAGCCCGGCACCTGATTCCAGTCTTTGGTTGCAAGCTCGGGCAGCGTCTGGTCCGGCTCGCCACGCAGAACCACGTCCGCTCCCGTCTTGCGCAGCGTGGCGGCGGGTGTAGCCGAGCCATGCGGGCCA
This sequence comes from Candidatus Dedyshia acidiphila, assembly GCF_051025295.1. Lineage (NCBI taxonomy): Bacteria > Pseudomonadati > Acidobacteriota > Terriglobia > Terriglobales > Acidobacteriaceae > Candidatus Dedyshia > Candidatus Dedyshia acidiphila. The sequence continues at coordinate 2,107 of NZ_JBMGJV010000004.1, forward strand.
ATCAGCACCGTCCTGCCAAGATCGCCCAGTGCCTGCACCCACGCGCGCGGAATCCGTAGCTCCGGCTGTGGGCAGCGCCAAAACAGGTACGACGGTGCGGTCGGTATGACGAGGAAGTCTGGCGCAAAACCAGCGACGCGCTCGCGCACGCTCGCCATATCGGAGCCCTCCATGTGCGCATCGATCAGCAGTGTGTCATTCCCAGCGCGATCGAGGAACTGCTGCGCCGACAGCAGCTCCAGCGGTAGATGAGGATCGCGGCAGCCAAAGTAGGTGGACCCCTCGAAGCTCCAGGCCGGATTCACAAGGGCGTATCTCATGCCACCTTCTCCTCTTCCAAGACATGAGCCTGCTCGTACTGCAGAGCGACCTGCGGATGGGCGAGAGCGAAGCTGTGAATGTCTCTGAGCACATCATCGACGGTGCGGCGCGGCATCCAGCCAGTCAGGTGTTCGAGTTTGCCCGTGTTCGAGATATAGAGCGGCTGATCGCCGGGACGAACCTCACCTCGCGCATAGCGAGGATGGCGATCGAGCATCGCTTCGATGCGGGACAGTATTTCGTTGACGGAGGCCGCGCGCGCCATCCCGCCCCCCACGTTGAACACTTCGCCGCGCGTCTTCGCGACAGCGCGCCGGGCCGCGTCCATGGCATCGATCAGGTCGTCGACGTGAAGCAGGTCGCGCACTTGCCGGCCGTCGCCATAGATCGTGATCGGTCGCTGATACAGAACTGAGTAGAGAAAGTGCGCCACCCAGCCCTGATCCTCGTTGCCGAACTGATGCGGCCCGCAGATACACGACATGCGAAAGACCACCGTGGGGATCCCGTAGATACGCGCATAATCCCGCACATACTGGTCGGCTGCGCCTTTGGAGCAGCCGTAGGGCGAGTGAAAGTCCAGCGGTGTCGCTTCTGTCGCGCCATGGAAGGAGGCGTCCGTAGCCACGTAGCGTGTCTTGTCTGCGCGAACCTGGAGCGATTCCATAGCTCCGTAGACCTTGTTTGTGGATGTGAAGAGCACGAAGGGAGGCTGCGGCTGGCGGCGCGCCGCTTCGAGCACGTGCAACGTGCCCTGCGCATTGATGGCGAAGTCTTCTTCAGGCCTTGTCAGGCTGGTCGTTACGGCGACCTGGGCGGCAAGGTGATAGATCTCCGTGCAGCCCGAGGCTGCCTGGCTGACCCGCTCCGCGTTGCGCACATCTCCGGTGATGACCTGCAGTCGTCGCTCCGCACCAGGCAGCGAGCGCAACCACTTCAGATTGGTCGAGACCTGCCCTCGCGACAGGTTGTCATAGATAACCACGCGAGCCTGTGTGGTATTCAGCAGACGGGCTGCCAGATTGCAGCCGATGAACCCGGCGCCGCCGGTGATCAGGACAGTGCGCGACTCGTGCTCCGCCATCGTCAATCCTTTCTGCCCCTCTCAGGCCGACAAACCGAACCGCGCGAGCTCCTGCATCGCCACGTCCGCCTTATCCTCCGCTTGCTGATCCGCCAGCCACGCGGCCAGTTCGCGAAAACCCTCCTCGTGCGAGACACGCGGGCTATAGCCCAGTGCTGCCTGCGCGCGCGAAATGTCAGCGAAGCAGTGGCGAATATCGCCGGCACGATACTTACGGGTGATGACAGGAGGGATCGAGACGCCGAGCGCTGCGCTCAGCTTCTGTGCGACCTGCGAGATCGTTATTGGCGTGCCGGATCCGATGTTGCAGACCAACGGCTCCTTACCCTGATACTCCAAGGCCAGCAGGTTGGCCTGCACGATGTCATGAATGCTGACGAAATCGCGGCGCTGCTCCCCATCCTCAAAAATCAGCGGAGGCTGCCCATTCAGAAGGCGCGATGCAAAGATGGCGGCAACACCCGTGTATGGGTTCGACAGCGCCTGGCGCGTGCCGTAGATATTGAAGAACCGCAGCGCCACGACGGGCAGACCATAGTTGCGGCTGTAAATGACGCAGAGATCCTCTTGGTCGCGCTTCGAGAGCGCATAGACGGATGTCAGGTCGGACGGCTTGTCCTCGCGGGTCGGCACTGGAACCAGCGGACCACCGCAGGTGGAGCACAGCACCTCCCACTGCCCCTCCCGTAAGCTTTGCACGCTGCGTACTGGTGGCGCAGCGAGCGCATCGCACGCTTCGCAGCGATACGCGCCCTCGCCGTAGATCGACATGGACGACGCGACCACCAGCTTGGTCACACGCGACTTGCCGTCAAGGATCGCCTGCAGCAGCGCCGCCGTCCCCTGGGTATTGGTCATCATGTAGCGGCTCATCTCGTACATGGACTGCCCGACACCGACGTCCGCGGCAAAGTGATAGACCGCATCTACGCCAGACAGAACACGGCGCAGCACTTCGCGATCGCACACATCTCCGCGTACAAAGTCGACCTCCTTCGCCAGATAGTCAGGCCGCACGCCTCCGTGGACCTGCGGGCTGAGGCTGTCGAGCACGCGCACTGCATGTCCGGCTCGCAGCAGACCGTCGGCGACATGCGAGCCGACGAATCCGGCGCCTCCGGTGATGAGCACATTGCGTCGTTCGGTCATGCGATCTGCACCTCCTGCAGGGATACGGGAGACGGCGTTCCAGACGGTGGCGGGGGAGCGTACCGCTCCACTGCCCAGCGGGCAAACGAGGCGAACTCGCCCACATTGACAGGCGGGCTCGTATGGTGCGCTTCAAGCCCGAGATGTTCGGGAGTGAAGCAGAGCGTAATCGTCACGCGAAACGGCTCGAGTGCACGCATCATGCGATCGAACCACGCGATCGCGTCGGGACGATAGAAATCAGCCCAGCTCAGTCCGGTGCGCAGGTATTCCACTTTGTGTGCGCGCATCCACGCAACCGCTGCGTCCAGACGGTGATCCTCAAAGTGAAACCACTGACACAGACCGATGGATCCGTCAGTCGGGAACGATCTCTCCGCCAGCTTGGGCGTGCCGTCATGCCGCAGCAGTCCAAGATAGTAGTGGCGGTAGTAGGAGCTGCCCTCTGCTTCGCGATGGCGCGTCTCCGCCGGCCATGTTGGCGGCAGATCGAAAAGGCTGTACCAGTGAATACGCTCCGCGCGTCCACGTAGCAGGTCGACAGTGCGTTCGAGTCCGAAGACCTGCACCTCCTCTGCACCGAAGCTGGACGCGCCCACCTCTGCCACCCATACCGGCTTCTGCGCGACTTCCATGGCTTCCGCAAGACGTGCCGGCCAGTCATGGATCGACCAGTGATTCCAATCCAGCGGAAAGCCGTGCACTGCCGCGCGATCGACTACGTCGAGCACGCCGTAAGAGCGCATCAACCGAAGAAAATCGGGATCGCAGGATGAGACTCCGCCGAGCACGATGGGCAGATGTGGATTCACGCTCCGGATCGCAGCCGCTGCCTGCTTCGCCATCTCGGCAAAAATTCGCCACTCAGGATCGAGGTGAAAGTTCCAGTGGGAGAGATTATTCGGCTCATTCCACAGCATCACTGCTTCGACCATGACGCTCCGCGTGCCTCCTTGGCACTTCCATGTATGGCTTTGCGCTTACAGAATCCGAAGCGATCGTCCCACGTATGGAGTTCTCTGCTCATCCAGCAGTGTGATGCTTTGTACCCACCTCCGTGTCGTTTGCTGAATTTGCAAAAATTGATCACTGTTTGCGCAAGGCCGTTCCAAAACAACGAAGCCCCTGCAGGATCGTTCGATAGCGAACAATCCCACAGGAGCCGCGGTCTGATGCACGCGACTTACACGGGTGTGCGGCCACCAGTCGCGCCATAGATCTCGCCCGAAACATAGCTCGCGTCATCCGAAGCGAGAAAGACGAAGACACGCGCCAGCTCGACTGGTTGCGCGGGGCGTCCGAACACTGTGTTCGCTCCGAACTTCTCGACCTTCTCATCGGGCATAGTGGAGGGAATCAACGGCGTCCACACCGGTCCAGGCGCTACACCGTTCACGCGTACCCCTCGCTCGGCCGCGAGCTTTGCGTAGCTCTTGGTCAGGCTTGCGATGGCTGCCTTGGTCGCCGCATAGACAGGCAACTGCTCGCTCGGCTCATAGGCCTGAATCGAAGTCGTGCTCAAAATGACCGAGCCCGGCTGCAAATGCGGCATCGCTGCTTGCGTGAGATAGAAATTGCCGAAGACATTCGTGCGGAAGGTGTGCTCAACCTCCTCTTGCGAGATCTCATCGAGCGACTCATGCGCCATTTGGAATCCGGCGTTATTCACCACGATGTCGAGACGCCCGAACTGGTCCATCGCCGTGCGCACCAACTCTTCGGCATAACGCTGATCGCCGATGTCGCCCGGCTGCCGTACCGCTTTGCGGCCCGCGCCTTCGATAACGCTGACGACTTCGCCCGCGTCTGAATCCTCTTCGCGAAGGTAGGACATGACCACATCCGCGCCCTCCTTTGCGAAGGCAATAGCGACCGCGCGCCCGATGCCGCTGTCAGCACCGGTGATGATGGCCACGCGATCCTTCAGCTTGCCGGTGCCGACATAGCTCTGTTCGCCGTGATCTGCTGGCGGATCCATCTGCTTGACGGATCCGGGATGCGATTGCTTCTGCTTGGGAAAAGGGGGCTTCGGCCCCATCTCCCGGGGATCGTGCACTGCTGTCGCCATAACGAACCTCAGGGGGTGACGTATCTCTGAAGTGAGATGCCCTGGCGAACAGCGTTGGGCGGAATCGCCGACTAGGCTGCGTTCCGCACACCGATCCTATGCTCGTAGACTAGGTTTCCCCCCAGGTGCGCCGACAGCGAAGTGATGCCGTACCCGGCAAAGGCCAGCCACCGTGCGCCGGAGCGCTGTCCTCGTCGCCTGGCCACCCAAGAGCCCAGCATGAGCACGACACCCGTGACATTCAAGATGGCATGCACGGCGCCGATCCGGCGTGGCGCCTCGCGTTCGATCGCAGACCAGTCGGTGATACCGGTCACCGCAGCACCCGTCGCACCGAGCAGTCCAAGGCCGAGGGCGCCATCCGCAACCCGATCGCAAGTCTGCGATCCGGAGATCGCGCCTAGGCCGTCGAAAGCTGCCGTGACCGTCCACGCCCCGACGGGTATATCCGTGAGCACGGCGTGCAACGGCTCATGCAGCCATGTGCCATGCAGAAAGGCACGCAGCGGCTCACCCGCAGGGCCGAGCGAACGAAAGACTTCATCAATGGATCGCTGCACGGCCGTAGTTGCCTCAGGCGTGATCCAGGTCTGCCGCTCTGCATAGGCTGCAACAGGGTCGCGGCTCTCGACCGGAGGTTGGCCTGGCATGGTCGTCACGTTTCCATTCATATGTATTGAGATGCTGAGGCGCCCGACGTTCCGTCTGCAACCAGAGGCTTGCATGGGCAAGAATGGCGATGAGATCGAAATTACTTGCTGCCACCATACACAGCCGGGTCGCCGAGACTGCCTGCCTTCGGCAGATGCCGGATGTACACCACCAAGCGCCACATGTCGTCATCCGAGAAGACGCCCCGGGACGGGGGCATGCCGGAGGGATACAAGCCATTCTCGATAATCCACTTTAGTTGTCCATCGGTGTAAGCCTGCACCCGCGCGCTGGCCAGGGAGGGCACCGCAGGAGCCATGCTGGTGGCAAAGGGAACGCCCGTGTTCTGGCCGTCCAGTCCGTGACACACCATGCAGTAGGAGGCGAACACCTGCTGCCCCTCCGCGACGTTCTCAGCAGTGGCAGCCACAGGGTTGGGGTCATGTGTGCCGCCTACAGTAACGTGTTGCTTCACCCAGTAGGCCACTGACGCTTCGGCCCGCGACGACGGCCGCGCAGCACAGCCAGCAAGGGCAAGCATGCCCGCGGCGGTCAACAGAGCGAGCGCGGCTTGCACCTGGCGCAAGCTATTCGACCACATGCACCGTCATGGCCATCTTCACGTGCCCCACCCCGCAGTACACACCGCAATCCCCCTTGAAGTCGCCCACCTGGTCGGGCGTGAGCAGGACGTCGTTGAACTGACCTGGCTTCATCACGGCGTTCACACCGAGCGGCTTGATCCGCAGACTGTGCGAGACATCGTCCGTGGTCAGGTGGAGTTTGTAGGGCTGGCCCTTGTGCAGCGTAATCTCGGATGGGCTGTAGCCGAACTTCATCGAGTGAATCTCGATCACCTGCGGTTCGGCATCCGCGTGATTGGCGTATGCAGGGGCAGAGACCGTGACAGCACACGCGGCAACTGTGCCGCAGGCAAGAAGACAAAGGCGACGAATAAACATAATTAGTTTGCGAACTGTTCGATTGTAAGCCCCGGTGCGGTCCACACACCGGTCAAGCGATGATGTCATGAATCACATTGCCAGCCACGTCGGTCAGCCGGTAGTCCCGCCCACTCGAACGGAAGGTCAGCTTGGTGTGGTCAATGCCGAGCAGGTACAGGACGGTGGCATGGATGTCGTGCACATGCACCGGCTTGTCCACGACTTTCCATCCGAAGTCGTCGGTCGCGCCGTATGTCATACCGCCCTTGATACCGCCCCCCGCAAGCCACATCGTGAAACCATGCGGGTTGTGATCGCGGCCGGCGTGCGTTCCGGCACCCCCCAACTCCACCACGGGCGTGCGGCCAAACTCCGACCCCGCGACGATGATGGTTTCGTCAAACAGTCCGCGTGCTTTCAGATCCTTGATCAGCGCAGCGAACGGCTGATCTGAGTCGTGCGCGTTCTTGCGATGCGCCTGAATGTCCTGGTGTGCGTCCCACGGGTCACCCTGTGAGTAGTAAACCTGCACCATGCGCACGCCGCGCTCAATCAGTCGTGCCGCCGTCAGGCACCCCCGCGCCGTGCTGCCCTCGCCGTACATCTTCAGCGTGGCCGCGCTCTCCTTCCGCACGTCGAAGACGTCCGGCGCCTCGGTCTGCATGCGGTACGCCGTCTCCATCGACCCGATGGTCGCCTCGAGCTGCGGATCACCCTTCTTCGGCAGCTGAAGTTCATCAAGCTGGCGGACGAGATCCAGTTCATGCCGCTGCTGGCGCAGGTCAAAGCGATCGTTGTGGATGTCGGGAATCAGCTTATACGGATCGAAGTTACGATCTCGAACGTCGCTGGACACATAAGTCGCCTGCGTCACCGGAGGAAGAAACGCGGAGCTCCAGAGCGGTGGGCCCACGGTTGTCGGCACCTGCGGGCAGAGAACCACGAAGCCCGGTAGATTCTTATTGTCCGTTCCCAGGCCGTACGTGAGCCACGATCCCATCGAGGGGCGCCCGATGACGTTCGCACCTGTGTTCATCATGATCAGCGCCGGCTCATGGTTCGGTATCTCGGTATAGACCGAGCGCACCATGCACATGTCGTCCACGCACCCGCCCAGGTGCGGCCAGAGCTCACTCATCTCGATCCCGCTCTTGCCATATTTCGTAAATGCGAACGGAGACTTCATCAGCGTGCCGGTCTTGCGCTCGTGCCCCAGGTCGCCACCCGGCATGGGCTTGCCGTCGAACTTCGTCAGCATCGGCTTGGGATCGAAGCTGTCGATGTGCGAAATGCCGCCGTTCATGAACAGAAAAATGACGTGCTTGGCCTTCGGCTTGAAGCCAGGGTCCTGCATCATCCAGGGCCTGCCTGCAGCGCCGTCCAGCGCGGCGCCAGGCGTGGCTGCCGCACGGGCCAGCGATTCGCCCATCATGCTGGCGAAGCTCATCATGGCAAAGCCGCCGCCAATGCGGCGAAGCGCATCCCGGCGATTGATCGGGGTCGGACGGTAGCAGGACATCGAAATCTCCTGGTGTGCTGCGCTAGTTCAGAAATTCGAATTCGTTGGAACTGAACAGGGCCCGGCAATATTGCTTCCATGCCGTGATCGGCTGCTGGTTGACGACATAGCCCGGCTTCTCCGGCGTCGTGCGCAGGAAGTCCAGCCCCATCTCCAGCTCCTTTGGCGCAGGGTCGCGTCCATAGAGCAGTTGATAGGCTGCGCGAATGCGGGCCGCATCATCACCGCTCGTGTACACGCGTGCAGCGAGCCGGCCCGCTTGGTCGTACACGAACGCATCATTCATAAAGTAGAGCCGCTGAATCGGCACATTGGTCGAAAATCGCTGCTCTGCAGTGAAGGTCGGGTTCGGAAAATCGAACGCCTGCAGGTACGAGTCGATACGGAATCGGCTCACCTTCGCATAGACGGTGCGGCGATGATTGCTCACGCCCAGTTCAGTCGCAGGTCCACCCGCCTCTTTCCCATCCAGATCGCCCGCAACGAAGAGCATGGAGTCACGAAGCTGTTCCGCATCTAGCCGCTGCAGGCTGAAGTGCGAATAAAGGCGATTCTGCGGGTCGGTATTGTGTGCCTCGGGAGTCTCCACGCTGCTCTGCTGGTACGTCGCAGAGAGCAGGATCGTCCGGTGCAGTTGCTTGAGCGACATGCCGCTTTTGCGGAACTGGAGGGCGAGGTAGTCGAGCAGTTCGGGATCCGATGGCGGATCGCCGACGGCACCGAAGTTATCGGGTGAATTCACAATTCCTGTACCGAAGTGCCACTTCCAGACGCGATTGACGATCACGCGCGTCGCGAGTGGGCTGGCCACAATGTCATTCGCAAGTTGCAGCCGTCCGCTGCCTTGGGTGTAGGGCTTCTTGTTCGGCGTGCTGAGCACGGTCAGGAAGCTGCGCGGCACTTCGTCCCCCAGCGCATGCGGATTGCCGCGCAGGTTCAGCGCGATGTTCACCGCCTTTGGCTTATCCGACATGCCATGAACAAAGGGGTAGCTTTCCGTCGCGTCCTTCTCCTTGTCCTTCTTGGCACCGGGATCTGCCGGGAACATCGACAGAAGGTACGCCTGCTGCACCGGACCCACCCGCCGCGCCAACTCCCACCCACGGAACACGAATAGCCCCGGCTCAATACCGACACCGCCAAACTCGTCCCCGCCCGCCAGGTCGCGCTGGAACAGGTCTGTGTACAGATTCGCCTTTTCGGGCGTCATCACCTTCAGCTCGAGTGTGCAGCCAGGACAAAACTCGTCGTAAGTGTCGAACTGGTTCGGCTTTACGTCCTTCTCGCGCTCCGTCGGTACCCCGGCCTTGGCCTTGATCTTGTCGTTCTCTTCCGTGATTTTGGCGTCTTCCAACTCGAGTTCCTGAACGCGCTGCTGGAATGCTTCGGCCAGATACTTCGCCTGGTCTTCCGTGCCACCCTGCGCGATCATCCGCTGCCAATCCTTCAGGTACGAGTAGTAAAGCGGCGGCTTCGCAAGAAACTTCACCCAACGGTTCAACAATTCAGGATCGAGCCGCGCCGCATCCGCTGCCTCGTCGGCCTTCATCTTCGGCTTTCCCGCGACCTTCCACGCAGCCTGCATGTAGGCCGACGTCTGCGAGGCGTAGGCAGCCGCTAACTGCTGCGACGACCGCATGGCATACTTCTCGACGGCTTCATCGTGTTCGTTCTTCTTCCGAAACTTCTGTTTCCAGGCCTCGACCTCAGACTCTGGAACGAAGTTGTATTCCTTGTACGTGGAGCTCGCGAAGATCCCACCCAGGGCGTAGTAGTCCTTCGCCAGAATGGGATCGTACTTGTGGTCGTGGCAGCGCGCGCAGGCGACCGTGAGCCCGAGAAAGCCGCGCGTCACGGCGTCGATCCGCTCATTCCGTTCGTCCGCTCTTCCCTGCACCGGCTCTGCCTGATCCCAGATCCAGGGCGCACCACCCAGAAAGCCAGTCGCCTTCAGGTCCTCTGGCGATGGGTGCGGCGACATCAGGTCGCCCGCGATCTGCATCGTCACGAATTTGTCGTACGGCAGGTCCTGGTTGAAGGCCTGGATCACCCAATCGCGGTACACCCACGCACCATCGAGCGGCATGTAGCCCCGGCCACGCGGATCGAGTCCGCGAATGTCATCGTCTCCATAGCGCGCCACATCCAGCCAGTGACGCCCCCAGCGCTCGCCATAGCGCGGCGAGGCGAGCAGCCGATCGATCACCTTCGGCCACGCGTCAGCCGATGTGTCTTTTTCGAAGGCCGTAACTTCTTCGGGCGTCGGCGGCAGCCCTGTCAGGTCAAGCGTCGCGCGCCGGATCAGTGTCCGCTTGTCTGCGCGCGCAGCAGGTGAAAGCCCCTTCTGCTCGAGCTTCGCAAGCACGAACCGGTCGAGGTCGGTCTTCGCCCAACTCGCATCCTTCACCTGGGGTAGGGCTGGTTGCGCCAGCGGCAAAAACGACCAGAAGCGGCGCATCTCTGGCGTGATCTGCTTGCCGGCCACACGCATCGGTGCAGCAGCCTGCGGCCAGGGCGCACCCATCCTGACCCACTGAGCAAGCGCCTCGATGTCTTCGGCGCTAAGCTTGCCGCCCTTCGGCATCTTGAGTGCGCCCGTCTGCAGCACCGCCTGCATCAGCAGGCTCCTGTCCGGATCGCCTGGCACGACGGCCGCGCCCGATCCGCCGCCTCTGAGCAATCCCTCGCGTGAGGAGAGGCTCAGTCCGCCAGCCGCGCGATCCTGGTGGCAACCGCCGCACTGGTTCGCAAAGATGGGTCGGATTCTGGTCTCGAAGAAGTCGTCCCCAGCGGGACCGTGCGCCTGCGCGGCAGAGAGTGCGACCGGCACTGGCTTGGCACTCTCGGTCACATCCCACGCCAGCCCCTGCTGCACCCACTGCTCCAGCCGGGCGACGTCCCCGTCGCTCAGCTTCGGTCCTTCGGGTGGCATCTTCAGATCGCCGCTCTGCCGCACTGCCTGGATCAGCAGGCTCTTGTCCGCATCTCCCGGCACTGCGGCTGGCCCGGATTCGCCCCCTTTCAGGATGCCCTCACGCGAATCCAGGTGCAGTCCGCCCATGGCCTCGCTGGCGTGGCACTTGTAGCAGTTCTGGGCCAGCACGGGCCGCACCTGCTCATTAAAGTAGCGGACCTTGTCGTTCGCGGGCGCTACAGAGGGCTGCTGCGCGGAACTGACTACGCCGGCGCAGGCGTAAGCCAGCAAGAGGGTCGCAGCTGCCCAAGTGGTGGAAAAGCGGGTCATGCACTCACTCCGGGGGAGGAAGAGGACAGGCCCGAATGCGACAACTGCTCGATGGATTCGACCAGGTCAAGATACTCCCGCCCGTGAGACGTCAGCGACATTCCTTCTGCCGGCAGACGGCGGTCGAGGACCACACGGCTGCCCTGCTCGGGGCTGGGCCGCGCCAGCACGACCAGCCGGGTCCCCAGGAAGAGGGCCTCCGCGATGTTGTGAGTCACGAACACGACGGTCGGCCGCTGCTCCTCCCAGACAGAGCGGAGCAGCCGCTGCAGCGACGCGCGCGTACCCGGATCCAGCGCGCTGAAAGCCTCATCGAGCAGCAAAACGCGCGACCGCATGACGAGCGCCTGCGCTATCGCGACCCGCTGCTGCATGCCGCCGGATAGCTGGTGCGGGTACTTGCGGGCATCGGATTCGCTCAGCCCCATCCGTCCAAGCTGCTCCATGGCGGTCAGCCTCAGTTCCTTGCGGAAGGCGTGCACGCGCGGCCAAAGCAGGCGCGCAAAGGTATGAAAGCGAGCCGTCTCCGGCCCAAACATCACGTTCTGGAGAACAGTCCGGTCGGGAAACAGTGAATACCGCTGGGGCACATACGCGGAACGCGAATCGACGCGCTCCACGGGGCGACCGGCGACCGAAATCCGGCCGACTGTTGGCCGTTCCTGGCCAAGCAGGAGCCGCAGCAGAGTGCTTTTCCCGCAGCCGGTTCTCCCAAGAACGACGACGAACTCACCAGGATGAATAGCGAGCGAAATGGACTCGAGCACAGGGCATACGGCACCGCTGGCCGCCGGGTAAGAGAGGCTGACCGCCTCGATCGCCACAGCGGGCGCAGCAGCCATCTCGGGCGATGCCGGCCAGCTCAGTGCGTTAGCGACCGGAGCCGCGCTCAAGACTGGAACCATGGGTGCAGTCTCCTGTTCAGCAAGCGGAGCGAGAGGTCGACGAGAAAGAGCAGCAACGCCACCCAGAGCACATAGGGCAGGATCACATCCATGCCCATGTGCCGCCGCATGATCGCGATGCGGTAGGCAAGCCCGTCGGAGGCGGCGATCATCTCGCCGGCGAAGAGAAATAGCATCATCGGCTTCAGGTTCAGGCGCAGGCTGTTGATGATCTGCGGCCGCACCTGGCGCAGCACCACGCGGTAGGCGACGTCCATGTTGCTGGCATCCAGCGTGAACGCCTTCACGATCTGCTCCTGCGGCACGGCGCGCACCATCTGCGCCACATCGAGGATCAGCGTGGGCGCAATGCCGATGACGATGAGCGCTATCTTCGACCACTCATCAATGCCGAACGCGATGAACAGGATGGGCAGCAACGAGAGCGCAATGATCTTGTCGAAGAACAGGACAAAGCGGAGGCAAGCCGCGCCGAACCATGGGAACAGACCGATGTGCAGGGCCAGCAAGATGGCAGGCATGAGCAGAAGCAGGCTGATGCCGAAGCGGCGGCCGCTGGCCAGCGTATCCCGCATCAGCATCGAATGGCGGACTCGCTGCCACACGGAAGCGTTCTCAGGCGCGACATAGTCGTCCTCTTCGGCCGGCTCAAGGACTGAGGCATGAATACCAGCCGCGAGCTGGTGTGCATTCGGCACCACACGGTCTTCGCTGTTCTCGCGGTGGCGGCTGTTTGTCGTATGCGCATAAAGCCCCAGGCAGATGAGGAACAGCACGCAGGAGAGCAGCTGGCTCCAGCGGTGGCCGGGGCGGGCCTGGATGTCGAAAGGCGCGGCGATGTTCATCGGCTTCGTCTCCAACGCGTTACAGTTTGCCCTGCTCCGCGGACTGCATGTAGGTCGCGTCGAAGCGCAATCGCACACGATCTTTTTTGCCCTGCACGGTTCCGTCGGGGTACGAGATGGCGACATCGTCGGCCGATCGAGTGCCCTCACCCAGCAGCGCATGGGCGAAGCAGAACTGGCGGACCAGGTTCATCTTGTCCTTCAGGTCCGGGCTGGTGGTGAAGGAGACAGCCGACTTCGGGGTGGAGAACAGTGAGGTGGTCTTCAACTGCTCGCGGTAGGAGTCCGGCGAGTCACCCGACGCGGCCGCGCTCATCTGGATGGCTTGCGCCTTGCCGTCGGCGAGCTGCTGCACCGCCTCGTACCAGGCCCCGCTGATCGCCTTCGCGAACCGCACGCCGGAGCCGTCCGGCCGACGCAGCACTTCACTGCGCACCACCAGCAGATCGAGGATTTCGCCCGGGATCTTCGACGAGTCGAAGAGCGAGTGCACGCTCTTGTCGGCCAGGATCTGCGATGCCAGCGGCTTCCACGTAACGACCGCCGGGTTCGACTTGTTGTTCAGAAACGCGGGGACGATGTCTGAGTCCGACGTGTTGATCAGCCGCAGATGCGGAAGCTGTGCAGACTGGCCGTTCAACACCATCGCGCGCTCGAGCAGATATTGCGAAACGGTCTTCTCGACCAGCATGATGCGCTGCCCGGGTAAAGTGCCAAGCGTCAGTCCATTGCGGACCAGCACCGCGTCGTTGCCATTCGAGTAATCGCCGACGATGATGGCCGTCGAATCGACACCGGCCGCCGCCGGCATATCGAGCGCCTCCATATTGGTCATGGTGCAGGCGTCGATGTTCTTGGCAACAAAGGAGTCGAGCGAGGCGGCGTAGTCGAAGCGCTGCACGCGGATGGTGACGCCGTACTTATCGGCCCACTTCTTCAAAATGCCGGATTTCTGCATGTAGAAGTACGGGTTCCAGCCGGCGTACACGGACCAGCCGACGGTGAAACTCGGCGTGTCTGCATGAGCCGTGGCCGTGGAAAGGCCGACAGTCACAATCAGCCCGCAGATGACGGATCGCAGCAGATTCGCGGTCGCTCTCATAACCCTCAGGACGGAACATTTGGGGCGCACGCCGCCCGTGGATTTCACGGACCGCGACGTGGCGGTGGGGCCTGAACAGGGAGGCGTACGGCGCTTGCAGATTTGAGCCTGATCTTAGCGGGGGCGTTTAAAAATGCCAGCCGGTATCGCAAGTTGCCGATGCGGAGCATAGGACATATCTATCCGGGGTGCGCTCTATGCCGGCGATAGACGATAGCTATAGTTCACGGCGGATCGGCCCGCTGTTTGGTTTAGTAGAGGCAATCCGGCTCCTGCAACTATCTACACGTCACCGTGCTCACGCCAGCAGAGGATCACGCATGCTTGTTCGACCATTTGAGACGAAACAGGGCCGCGGTTCCGCTTCGTCGTGGCGCATGCTGGCGGCATTGCTTGGCGTGGTAACCATTGCGGCAGGTGGACAGGATCAGGCTGCCGCGCCCAGGGTCGTTCGGGCCGGCGTGCGCACTGCGGGCGTCGTGCGGCCGATGGCTTCCCTCACGCCTCAGACGGTCTTCAAGCTGCCGGGAACACCTGACTGGTCGGTCGTGACCAGAAATTCGGTGTGGGTCTCCAGTTCGCGCGTGAACCAGGTGTCGCAGCTCGTGCCACGAACAGGGCGGATCGGACTGACCGCCCATGTTCTGCTTCCCTGCTCGGGGCTGGCCTATGGATGGGGTGCTGTGTGGGTGCCGAGTTGCGGGGCGCATGATGTGGAGCGCGTCGATGAAAAGACGGGCAAAACGATCGCATCCATCCCGGCTGACCCCGCAAACAGCGAGGGCGGCATCACGGTTGGCGCGGGCTCGGTTTGGGTGGTAGCGAAGCCGAGCCGGCTGGTGCGCATCGATCCGGCGAAGAACTCGATCGTCGCCAGCATCGATCTGCCCCCGGGGAGTGAGAATCCCGCATTTGGCGGGGGCTTCGTGTGGGTAACCGCGTCCGCCAAGAATGCGCTGCTGAAGGTCGACCCTGCGACCAATCGTGTGGTGAAAACGGTGCCCGTGGGGCCCGAACCACGCTTTCTGACGGTCGGTTCTGGTGCGATTTGGACCTTAAACCAGGGGGATGGAACGGTCAGCCGCGTCGATTTGATTACCAGCGAGGTAATTGCCACGATTACGTGCGGAGTTCCGGGATCCGGTGGCGAGATCACGTTCGGCGACGGGGCGGTTTGGGCGACGATGTTCGACTTCCCGATCACGCGGATCGACCCGAAGACCAATCAGCCGGTGCGGCAGTGGGCGGGGGCGGGCGGCGATGGGATTCGGTATGGCCTGCACTCGGTCTGGCTCTCGAACGGACGCGAGGGCACGGTGTGGCGCCTCGATGCTTCGCATTTGTAACTTTCGCGTGCCGGAACAGACAAGACAAGGAGACACATGGGAGCACGAGGCGAACTGTTGTGGGAGGAGACGCTGCCGGGCTGCGCGACGTGGTCGCACGTGCTGAAGCGCGGGACCGCACTGCGCATTACCGCGGAAAGCGACAGCGCGAACGTGGGCGCAATCTTTCTGAACGCAGACCTTCCAGCCGAGCGCCTCAATCTGCCCGACACGTTGAAGGCGCAGCACATCGCGAAGCTGACGACTGGAGCGGTGCTTTATTCCGACATGGGGCGAGTTCTCTGCTCCGTCGTGGATGATACGGTCGGCTGGCATGACCCGCTGGGAGGCTGCTCCGACGCGCAGATGGTTGCGCAGAAGTACGGCGAGCTCAGCTATCAGAAGGCGCGCAACGAATGGCACCAGAATGCGCTTGACGGGTTCGTGATCGAGCTCGCGAAGTACGGGCTGGACGCGCGCGATCTCCCGATGAACGTGAACTTCTTCAGCAAGGTCGCAGTCTCTGACGACGGCAGCATGCACTTCGTTCCGGGACATGCGAAGGCAGGCGATGCCGTCGAACTGCGGGCCGAGATGAACACGCTGGTGATCCTGAACACGTGCCAGCACCCGATGGATCCCGATCCGGAGTATCGCAACGTGCCGGTTCGCTTACGGCTGAGCCGTACCTCCGCTCCTGCTGCCGATGATGTGTGCAGAACGTTCCGGCCGGAGAATGCGCGAGGCTTCACGCTGACCGAGCGCTACTTCCTCTAGAGATCAGCTCCATTCACCGGACCACTTCTCCCGAGGAGACCAGTTATGCCCGAAGCAATACTCGAGACCAGCGCGCTCTCGGCAAAAGACGCCGATTTCAACGCCGTGGTGAATGCCGGCGACCCGTTCGTGCACGAGGTGCGACGTGGGGAGACGGTGCGCATTGTCGACATCGAGGGCAATCAGGCAGTGGACACACTCTTCTACAGCCTGGCGGATACGAGCGAGCGCTACAGCGCGCAGGACACGATCCGCACGCAGCGCAATATCTATCTGACGACCGGGACTCAGTTGATCTCGAACCGGCGCAACGTGATGCTGACGATCGTCGCCGACACGTGCGGACGCCACGACACACTGGGCGGCGCGTGCGCGGCCGAGAGCAACATGGTGCGCTACGCCATCGAAAAGCGTGCGATGCATGCGTGCCGCCAGAGCTTTCTGAAGGGCGTGCAGACATGGTCGGCACAGACAGGCCGCGCGATGGACAAGCGCGACCTGACCGCGAACATCAACTTCTTCATGAACGTTCCTGTCACGCGCGATGGCGGCCTGACCTTCGAGGACGGCGTCTCCGATGCGGGCAAGTACGTTGAACTACGCGCCGCGATGGATGTGCTGATGGTGATCTCGAACTGCCCGCAACTGAATAACCCCTGCAATGGTTACAATCCGACGCCCGTTGCGGTTTTGATCTGGAAGGCGGAGGGTGCGCTTGTTTAAAAAGGTGCTGATCGCCAACCGGGCCACGATTGCGTGTCGCATTGAGCGCACGCTGCGCCGCATGGGTGTTGGGTCCGTGGCCGTGTACTCGGAGGCAGACCGCCATTCGCTGCACGTCTTCGATGCGGACGAGGCGATCGCGATCGGTCCCGGTCCGGCAGCGCAGAGCTATCTGCTGGTGGACGCGATCCTCAACGCAGCAGAGCAGACGGGTGCGGAGGCGATCCATCCCGGGTACGGATTCCTCAGCGAGAACGTCGCCTTCGCACGCGCGTGCGAAGCGCGCGGGATTCGCTTCATCGGGCCGCGTCCGGAGCACATTGAAGCGTTTGCGTTGAAGCACACGGCGCGGGACATGGCGCGCCGATGCAACGTGCCGTTGCTGCCGGGGACGGGCCTGCTGCCTGATCGAGAGGAGGCCCTGGCTGCGGCGCAGCAGTTGGGCTATCCCGTGATGCTGAAGAGTTCGGGCGGCGGCGGAGGCATCGGGATGCGCGTCTGCCGCGCTGCCGCCGAGCTTGAGGATGCGTACGAGTCGGTGGTGCGGCTGAGCCGGGCGAACTTCGGCGACAGCGGTGTGTATCTCGAAAAGTTCGTGGAGCGAGCGCGGCACATCGAGGTGCAGATCTTCGGCGATGGACGCGGCAGCGTGATCGCGCTGGGCGAGCGGGACTGCTCCGCGCAGCGACGGCACCAGAAGGTGCTGGAGGAGACGCCGGCGCCAGGGCTGCGCGACGCGACGCGTCAGGAGCTGTTCGAGGCCGCGGTGCGGCTGGGTGCAGCCGTGGGGTACGCATCGGCCGGCACGGTTGAGTTCCTGTACGACGAGGATACGGCGGAGTTTTACTTTCTCGAGGTAAATACGCGCCTGCAGGTGGAGCACGGCGTGACCGAGCAGGTGACGGGCATCGACCTGGTGGAGTGGATGGTGCTCGAAGCAGCAGGAGAGCTGCCGAGCCTGAAGAACTTTGCCGTGCAGACGCGCGGCGCGTCGATCGAGGCGCGACTGTATGCGGAGGATGCGGCCCAGACTTTTCAGCCCGCTCCCGGCAAGTTGACGATGGTGCGCTTCCCTGACGCGGACCTTGCGCGCATGGAGACGTGGATCGAATCGGGCGCGACGATTCCACCGTTTTACGACCCGATGGTTGCCAAGGTGATCGTCACGGGACGTGACCGTGCAGAGGCGCTGGCGCGCCTGCAGGCGGCTCTCGCTGCGATCGCGATCGACGGTACGGAGACCAACCTGCGCTATCTGCGGCAGGTTGCGGCGTCGCCGGAATTCGTCGCTGGTTCGGTGACGACATCGTTTCTCGGCGGCTTCGCCTACCAGCGCCGGGCGATCGAGGTGCTGGAAGGGGGCACGCAGTCGACGCTGCAGGACTACCCGGGGCGCGTGGGCTACTGGAATGTTGGCGTTCCGCCTTCGGGGCCGATGGACCATCTTTCCTTTCGAATTGCGAACCGGCTGGTCGGCAACCCGGAGCAAGCGGCGGCGATCGAGTTTGCCACGATGGGCGGGCGGTTACGTTTCCACAGCGATACGGCGATCGCGATCTGCGGCGCGGACATGAATGCGAAGCTCGACGGCACACCGATCGCGCGATGGACCGCTCACCGCGTGAAAGCGGGCAGTGTGTTGTCGCTGGGCGCGGCCGCGCAGGAGGGCACGCGCGCGTACCTGGCCGTCTGCGGCGGATTCGACACGCAGCCGTATCTTGGCAGCCGCAGCACATTCCTGCTGGGCGGTTTCGGCGGAGCCGCGGGGCGCGCGCTGCGTGCCGGCGATGTGCTGCATCTGGGCCAGGCTGATGTTGTCGCTGGGCCGCCAGCCACGCTGCCCGCAGACTTCGTCCCGCCACTGACACGCGCCTGGCGGGTCGGCGTTCTCTTCGGCCCACACACTGCGCCCGAGTTTTTCACGGAAGACGATATCGAGATGCTGTTCGCGACCGACTGGAAGGTGCACTACCAGAGCGATCGCACGGGCGTGCGGCTGGTTGGCCCGAAGCCGCGATGGGCGCGGCCGGATGGCGGCGAGGCTGGACTGCATCCGTCGAACATTCACGACAATGCGTATGCGGTCGGCACCATCGATTTCACGGGCGACATGCCGATTCTGCTGGGGCCGGATGGTCCGAGCCTCGGTGGCTTCGTGTGTCCGGCGACGATCGTTCAGGCCGAACTTTGGAAGATGGGACAGTTGAAGGCTGGCGATACGGTGCGTTTCGAGCGCATCACGCTGGCGCAGGCGGAGCAGATGGAGCGCGAGCAGGATGCCTTTCTGGAGAGCCTTGCGACGCCGCCTCCCGTGCTGCCCGCCCAGTCTGCACCAGAGCCAGCGATCATCGCTGCCTTCACAGATCGAGCGCAGCCGATGGTGTTTCGCGCAGACGGAGATAAGTATCTCCTGGTCGAGTATGGCGAGCTGCGGCTGGATCTAGCACTGCGCTTTCGCGTGCACATCCTCGAGCAGAAACTTCGCGAGCGTGCACTTAAGGGCATTCTGGATATCACGCCCGGTGTGCGGTCGCTGCACATTCACTACGACAGCCGGATGATTGCGCGAAGAGAGCTGGTGTCGACTCTGGATGAGATCGACCGCACGATGCCGGAGCTGTCCGACATTACGGTGCCGTCGCGGATTGTGCACCTGCCGCTCTCCTGGGACGATCCGCAGGCGAAGCTGGCGCAGCAGAAGTACACGCAGGCCGTGCGGCCCGATGCACCCTGGTGTCCGTCGAACATCGAGTTCATTCGCCGCATCAATGGGCTGGCGAGCATCGAGGATGTGTACCGCATTGTGCACGAGGCGAGTTATCTCGTGCTGGGGTTGGGGGACGTCTATCTTGGGGCTCCGGTGGCGACGCCAGTGGATCCGCGGCATCGCCTGGTCACGACGAAATACAACCCGGCTCGCACGTGGACACCGGAGAACGCGGTGGGCATTGGCGGCGCCTATCTTTGCGTGTACGGCATGGAAGGGCCGGGCGGCTATCAGTTAGTGGGGCGCACGATCCAGGTGTGGAATACGTGGAAGACGACGGACGCGTTTCCGGCAGCGACGCCGTGGTCGCTTCGCTTCTTCGACCAGCTTCGGTTCTATCCCGTGAGTGCGGATGATCTGTTGCGGGCGCGGGAGCAGTTTCCGCATGGACGCTTCCCGCTGCGCGTGGAGGAGACGAGCTTCAGCCTTGCGGAGTATCAGCGCTTTCTCGACTCGATCCAGGCGGAGGCTGCGGCGTTCAAGCGGCATCAGCAGGCATCGTTTCACCAGGAGCGCGAACGCTGGCGCGAGGCCGGACTGCTGACGGTCGCCGATCGCGAAGAGCCACAGGTGGTATCTGCACCTGTGATGGTTGCGGATGGCTGCGAGGCCGTGTCGTCGCCAGTGACTGCAAGCATTTTTCAAATTGCTGTGAGCAAGGGCGATGCAGTGCGGGATGGCCAGAAGCTGATCGTGCTCGATGCGATGAAGACGGAGATCCTCGTGGCGTCGCACCTGGACGGCGTTATTGAAGAGGTTCACTGCGCACCCAACGCACTGGTCGAGGGCGGGCAACTGCTTGTTTCGGTGCGACCGCACTAAGCAGAGCAGCGATACGCAACAGAGGCAAGCATCCATGGACATTACGACACTGCACTCCGACTACAGCGCGGGCCGGCAGCAACCCGAGTCGGTCGTGAACGCGATCTATGACCGCATCGAGAGCGATGGACTTCGTCCAGTGTGGATCTCCGTCGTGGACCGGGCGCAGGCGCTGCGTCGCGCTCATGATCTCGCGCACGAAGAGATGCGTACGTTGCCGCTGTACGGCGTTCCCTTCGCGGTGAAAGACAACATCGATGTTGCCGGAATGGAGACGACGGCGGGCTGCCCAGCGTACGCGTATACAGCGGCGATCTCCGCGACGATCGTGCAGAAGCTGGAGGCAGCCGGCGCGATCCTAATTGGCAAGACGAACATGGATCAGTTTGCGACCGGACTGGTGGGGACGCGGTCGCCATACGGCGCGTGCTCGAGCGTGTTCGCGCGTGACGCCATCTCCGGCGGATCGAGCTCGGGCTCCGCGGTGGCCGTGGCCAACGGACTCGTCTCGTTCGCGCTGGGCACGGACACGGCCGGCTCTGGTCGTGTGCCGGCGATGTTCAACAACATCATTGGTCTGAAGCCCACGCGCGGCCGGGTCAGCATGCATGGCGTGGTGCCCGCGTGCCGCACGCTCGACTGCGTCTCAATTTTTGCGGAGACCTCGGCCGATGCAGGACGCGTGCTGAACGTGGTGGAGGGGTTCGACGAGCTCGATCCATTCTCGCGGGAGCTACGCACCGGTACGGGCGCCGCGCCGTGGAGCACCAGCATCGGCGAAGCGCGCTTCGGCGTGTTGCCAACGGAGCAGCGCGAGTTCTTCGGCGATGCGCAGAATGGCACGCTCTATGAGCGGGCGGTGGATGCGGTCGAGTCGCTGGGCGGCCAATCGGTTGAGATCGACTACGCACCACTCCGCGAGGTCGCGTCGATGCTCTATCGCGGACCGTGGTTGGCAGAACGTTTCGTTGTTGTCGAGGATCTGCTGCGTTCGCGACCGGAGGAGCTCGAGTCCACCGTGGCGGCGATCATCGCGCGGGGCGAACACTTCTCTGCAGCCGACTCGTTCCGCGCTGCATATGCGCTCAAGGCAATGCGAGCAGCCCTGCAGTCGTTGTGGAGCCAGATCGATGTGCTGCTGCTGCCTACTGCTCCGCGCAGCTACTCGCATGCCGAGATCGCCGCGGCGCCGATCGAGTGCAACAGCAACCTTGGCTTCTACACAAACTTCGTGAACCTGCTGGACCTGGCGGCTGTGGCGCTGCCCGCAGGCATGCGACCAGACGGACTTCCTTTCGGGGTCAGTCTGATCGGTCCTGCGTTCGCGGAACGGGCCCTGCTGCCGCTGGCCGATGCTCTGCACCGGCGGCTGGCGGAGACATTGGGTGGGTCACAGCGAGAGTTACGAAAGACTCCGCCGCTGCCCCCTGCAGACACACCCCATGGCTGCCTCCGCATGGCCGTAGTCGGCGCGCACCTTTCAGGACAGCCGCTGAACTGGCAGCTTACGCAGCGCGGTGGCCGGCTGCTGCGGCAGTGCCGTACCAGTCCGGAGTATCGCTTTTACGCGCTTCCCGGGACGGTGCCCGCGAAGCCGGGGCTCGTGCGCGTACCGGGATTCGCCGGCCCCGGCATCGAGGTGGAAGTGTGGGCGCTGCCCGCAGACACTGTCGGAACGTTTGTCGACGGGGTGCCGCCGCCACTTACGATCGGCACGCTGATACTCGACGACAACACACAGGTGAAAGGGTTTCTAGCGGAGCCGGCAGCCGTTGACGGCGCAAGAGAGATTACGTCGTTCGGCGGGTGGCGCGCTTACCTCGCCAGCGAGCGCGCAACGGCGCGGGCCTGAGCGCTTCGCTTATTGGCTGGCAACATCGACCGGCGGGTGAGCAGCGTCCGTTGGTTTGTAGCGATGCTCCAGGATCTGTTCGAGCGTCGCTTTCATCTCTGCGCTGTCCGGAGCGACGTCCGGGTCGAGCCGCGCGATCAGCTTGCCGTCAGGCCCGATGATGAACTTGGTGTAGTTCCAATGCACCGGGTCGGCGGGAGCCTTTCCCTGCGCCTTCGTCAGGAAGCCGTACAGGGGCAGGGCGTCGTCGCCGCTGAGCTTTGCTGGAGCCGAGACGATGAACGGCACCTTCGCGCCGGCATAATACTTCTGAATTTCGCCGTCTGTGCCCGGTTCGGACGCGCCGAAATCATTCGATGGCACACCGACGACTGTGAGGCCGCGAGCCTTGTAGGTTTCGCTGATGGCGACGAGCGGTTGGAGTTGTGCGCTGTAAGTCGACTCTCGCGCGAGATTGACCAGAAGCAGGTAGCGTCCGCGGAATGTCGAGAGCGGGATGTCCTTCCCGTCGCTGCCCGGCAGAGAGAAGCTGTAGGCGGTCGGCTCGGTCGCGGGCGGCGCCGGCCTCTCAGGAGCGGCGTGCGCGCGGCCAGGGCGCGGAGTTCCGGCGCTGCACACTGGCACGGCCAGTGACACAAGCGCGATCAGGGCGAGCGAAGCGACGCGCCTGCTCGGCCATCCCTCAGCGACTCGGATAGACGTCATCACTCCTCCGTGCGGTTGCCCCAGCATAGCTCGACCCAAGACGCTGACCTAAGAAGATACGCAGGGTCGATGGTCTGATCTATAGGACTTACCACTTTCTTCTATGCGAAAGGCCCCGTCCATGGTTTCCTGTAGCTACTCGGGTGGCTTCGCCGCGCTGCGAAGCTGCTGTACCCGCCGGTCGAGCCACGTTGCCGCCCCGGAGTGAACACCCCACTCAGGCACAGGACGCATGGACATCAACCAGCTTAAGACCTTTCTAGAGGTCGCGCGGCGCAGCAGCTTCTCACGCGCTGCGGAGTCGCTGCACGTGACACAGCCCTCCATCTCCGCCCAGATTCGCTCGCTCGAGACGTATCTCGGGCATCGCCTGCTCGAACGGGGCGGAGGCAAGGTAACACTCACCGCGGCCGGGCGCGTCTTTGAGCCCTTCGCGGAGGACTGCCTGTCGCGTTTGAATCACATGACGCTGACACTGGCCGACCTGGAGCGTTCGCCGCGCGGGTCGCTGAGCGTGAGCGCGAACGACTCGACCGCGCTGTATGTGCTTCCACTCTTCTTCAGCAAATTTCACAAGCAGTTTCCAAAGGTCGCGCTCAGCATCATCCGCGCCGAGCGGGTGAAGTCGCTGAAGCTGGTTCTCGATCGCGAAGTGGATTTCGGCGTCGTATCTTTGCCGTTGAAGGAGCCGCGCCTTCATATCGAGGTGATTCACAAAGATGATTTCGTGCTCGTGGTGCCGGCCGGGCACCCACTTGGTGGAGCGGAGCGCGCAACGTTACACCAGGTCGCGCAGCATCGCCTGCTGCTGCCAAAGCAGGGGCGGCGGCGGGAGCAGCTGGACGAATCGTTCGCGCAAGCCAACCTGGTGCCGCGCGTGGCCATGGAGCTTGACTCGAACGAGTTGATGAAGCGGCTGATCCTGAACGAGATCGGCATTGGCTTTCTGCCGCGCATCAATGTGTTGAGCGAGATCCAGGCAGGCACATTGCGAAGTGTCACGATCGAAAATGTAGATATCGCGCGCCACCTTGCGCTGATCAGCCGTAAGGATCACGTGCTGACGCGAGCCGGTCATGCGTTCTTCACGTTTGCGACTGGCGGCGTACGACCGCGGTATGAGAGCCGTTCGTAGCGTGCGAAATTCGTTTTCGTTATACCGGCCATAACGTATCGCGGAACACGTTGCTTTCCTATATTCCCCCCGACATAATTCCCTCACCCCACGGGAATATGGCGGCTCCCTTCCTCTGATCCGCACTGCGGCAGACGTTGCGGGAGAGCTGTCGCCGCTCCACGCCGAGCGATCCACTCGACCTACCGCTGTGATCGCCGGATCCGCATCCGGCGCTGCCTCTGCTTCGCATCTGCTGCGCACTTCTTGGGGGAACTCATGCGTCACTTTGGCCAGTCGATCGTCGTTGCTTCATTGCTGTCCGCCGCCACACTCGCACTCGCGCAGACCGCCACCACATCTGTGCGCGGTGTGATCACCGACAAAGGCGGCGCACTTATCGCCAATGTCGACATCGTGCTCACGGAGCCGTCGATCGGCTTCACGCAAACACACCGCACCAATGCCAGCGGCGAGTACAGCTTTCAGCAGATTCCCCCGGGCACTTACCAGATCAAGGCGAGCGCGCCCGGCTTCGCGGAGGAGAACGCGAAGGCACAGCTGCTGGTGAATCAGCCGGCCACTGTGAACCTGACACTTTCCGTTGGGACAGGGCAGACAACCGTCGAGGTCAGCGCGGAGGCGACGGCACTGAATGCGACGGACGCCACGATCGGCACACCGTTCAACCAGAGTCAGATTCAGAGTCTGCCATTCCAGGGCAACAATGTGTTCTCGCTGCTGTCACTGCAGGCGGGCGTGCTCACGCTCGGCGATCAATCGCAGACGGCGATGGATTCGGACAGCCGCGCCGGCGCCGTGAATGGCGCGCGCTCGGACCAGGGCAACCTGACACTGGACGGCATCGACAACAACACGCAGACGCAGGGCTATGCGTTCAGCGGCGTGCTGCGGCCGACGCGCGACTCAGTGGATGAGTTCCGCGTCGTGACGACCAGTTCGAATGCAGACTCCGGCCGCTCGTCGGGCGCACAGGTCTCGGTGGTAACGCGGAGCGGCACGAACAAGACGCATGGCAGCGTGTATGAGTACTACCGCCCGTCGAACACAATCGCGAACGACTGGTTTATCAAGCAGTCGGAGCTGGCCAGCGGCCAGCCGAACAGACCAGGCAAATACATTCGCAATACGTTTGGCGCCTCACTTGGCGGGCGCATCATCCCGGACAAGCTGTTTTACTTCGGCAGCTACGAAGCAGACAAAATCTCGCAGAACCGGCAGGTGACGAACGAGGTGCCGAGCGCCGGTCTGCGCCAGGGCAACGTGACGTACCTCGATGCAAGCGGGAATGTGACGACGTTGACGCCGGCCATCATTGCGCAGATGGATCCCAACTGTTCGAGCCTGGGCACATGCCCGCAGGGGCCGGGTGTGGACCCTTCGTCGCTTGCATACTTCGCGACGCTGCCACAAGCGAATGGGAATCTGCTGGGTGATGGTTACAATTTTGGTTCGTATACGTTCTCTTCCCCGAACCCGCAGTCGGACATCACCAATATCGTGAAGTTTGACTACAACCTGAATGCGCGGCAGCGCCTGTTCCTGCGCGGCAATCTGCAGAGCGACAACCAGATTGGGACGGTGCAGTATCCCGGTGGCTCACCCAGCACGACGCACTTCGACAACTCGCGCGGGCTGGGCTTTGGGCACACCTGGGCTATCTCGGACACGCTCGTCAACAGCGTTCGCTATGGATACATCCGGCAGGGCTTCGCGAACCGCGGCTCGTTGAAGGGTGATTACGTGACGTTTGCGAACATCACGCCCACGGCAGCGACGACGTACGACCAGATCGTGAACGTGCCCGTGCACAACATTGTGGACGATCTGAGCTGGAGCCACAGAACTCACACTTACCAAACCGGCGTGAACTATCGGCTGCTGCATAACAATCGCCAGGGCAATGCCACTGCGTATAACAACGCGCAGGTGCAGTACTACAGCCTGGGCGCCGGCGCGATTGCAAACACCGGGAACAGCCTGGACCCGGGCGCGTTTCCGCAGCTTGGCATTGGGGCTGTGAGCGGCGACTTTTCGAGCGCGTACAGTGACGCGATCGCAGCGGTGGCAGGCGTCATCCCGGTGGCGACGGAGTACTTCAACTACAAGGTCCAGGGGCGGAATAATCTGACGCAGTTGCCGCCGGGTGAACTGACGCGCAGTTACAAGTCGAACGAATTTGAAATCTACGCGCAGGATAGCTGGAAGGTGACGCGCGACCTGACCGTGACCTACGGCCTGCGCTACACCAGCCTGCAGGTGCCCTACGAGGTGCACGGGCAGGAGGTGGCGCCGACGGTCAACCTGCATCAGTGGTTCCAGCAGCGTGGCATCGATGCCGCGCACGGCGTGACCACGCAACCGGAGGTCTCGTTCAGCGCAGCGGGCCATGCCAACAGCGCGCCGGGATTGTGGGCCAAGGACAAGGCTGACTTCGCACCGCGCTTCGCGATTGCCTACTCGCCCACCCGCACCTCCGGGCTGCTCGGCCGGATTTTCGGTGAGGGCAAGACGTCCATCCGCGCTGGCTGGGGGATCTACTACGACCACTTCGGCGAGGGGATCGTCGATACGTTTGACGCGAACGGCGCCTATGGTCTGTCGTCGCGCGTGAACAGCCCGATCGACCTGACGCCGGACCAAGCGCCACGCTACAGCTCCACGTCCTCGGTGCCGCTCAGCATTATTCCGCCGACGGCGGCGGCGACGACGCTGCCGGCGACGCCCGGCAATATCGAGGCACTGACCTGGACGGTCGACAACCACGTGAAGACGCCGTACGCACAGGCGATGGACTTCTCCGTGCAGCGCGAGGTCGCGAAGGGGTGGACGGTGGAGGCGGCGTATGTCGGACGCTTGGGCCGGCGTCTGCTGCAGAACCTGGACCTTGCCACGCCGGTCAACCTCGCCGACTCGGGGAGCGGCATGACGTGGTTCCAGGCGGCTGCCATCCTCTCCGCAGCGCGGACGGCGAATACGGATGCAGGTGCGATTGCGCCGATTGCGTACTTCGAGAACATGTTTCCGAATGCTGCCGCGAACGGCATGAGCGCGACACAGAACATCTACAACGACCTGTGGAGCGCGGGCACGGTCGGCAATGAGACGTTCCCGCTCTACTCGCTCGACCTTGGCTATTACCCGGGCAGCCCGGGTGGCCAGACAAACCGATTTTTGATGGGCAGTACGCTTCGGTCTACGCCTGGTCGTCTGTTGGATCGAGCGACTACCACGCACTGCAGCTCTCAGCGCATCACCAGATGAGCCACGGTCTGCAGCTCGATGCCGAGTACACTTTCGGCAAGTCGATCGATCTGGGGTCCGACTCCGAGCGCACGGACTTCAACAAGGGCCAGACCTCCTCGAGCATCATCAATGCGTGGAATATTCGCGGGAATCGAGGCGTCTCTGACTTCGATACGCGGCATGCAATTTCTGTCGATGGCGGTTACAATCTGCCGTTCGGCCAGGGTGCTGCATTCTTCAGCAACACGAGTTCATTCCTGAACCGGTTCATCGGCGGCTGGAACCTGTCGGGCCTGTCTCACTGGACGAGCGGGCTTCCCTTTTCCGGGATCGACGGCGCTGGCTGGAGCACGGACTGGGCTGTGCAGAGCTTCGCTCGCGTCACCGGCAAGGTCTCCTCTGGCGGCCACCGCATCATCAACGGCCAGCCGAACGCCTTCGAGAGCCAGACGCAGGCACTGGCGAACGTGACGGCGCCATTCGCCGGGGATTCCGGCTCGCGCAACGCATTCCGCGGTGACGGCTACTTCTCGATCGACAGCAGTCTCGCCAAGGTGTTCCCCATCGTCGAGTCGCAGACGTTGAAGTTCCAGTGGGACGTCTTCAACACGACCAACTCTGTTCGTTTCGATCCGGCGAGCGTGCAGGGCAATCCGTTCAGCGCCAGCAGCTTCGGCGTGTACAGCCGCCAGTTAGTGGAGGCGCGGCGCATGCAATTCTCGTTGCGCTACAGCTTCTAGGCGGCCGGAACCATCGGGCGCGTGCTTGGCAGACGAGCGCGCGCCCTTCTTTTTGCTGCATGGCGGCAGACCTGCGATGCTGTTCCACACCGGCGAGGCATGATGACCAAAGCATGGACACTACTGGCGGCAGCAATGCTGCTGCTCCCTTTCCAGAGAAGCGCGACGGCTCAACTACCACAGCCTGATGGCGGACGCTTCGAGCGCGGCACGCTGCCGGAGCACTGGCTTTCGCAGCAGCCGAGATGCATGGAGATTCCTGACTGGCAGGTGCATGAGTACAACGCGAACTTCTACTTACTGCGGCAGTCGCCGTGCACCGACTACGAGAAGCCGTTTGTCTTTTTTACTGTTTGGCCGCGAGCGTGCCCTGCTGATCGATACCGGCTCGCGCAATGGGAACCTTGCCCCAGCGCTGACCGAGGCGATGCACCATTGGCTCGCGCGCAATCACCGCAGCAGCATCCCGCTCGTGGTGGTGCATACGCACTCGCACGAAGACCACGTGTTCGGAGACAAGGAGATTGCCGCGCTTCGTGACCCGGCGGTGCCGGTGACGCTGATCCCGGCAGAGGTGGAAGCGACCAAGCGCTTCTATGGCATTGCGCATTGGCCGCAGGACGTGGGGCAGGTGGATCTGGGCGACCGGGTGATCGACCTGATCCCCATTCCCGGACACGATACTGTCAGTGTGGCTTTTTATGACCGCAACACTGCCGTGCTGCTGGCTGGCGACAGTCTTTACCCGGGACGTCTTTATGTCGTGGATTTCGCTGCATTCCAGGCCAGCACGGAGCGGCTGATCGCGTTCACCGCGGGCAAGCCGGTGGCCCAGATTCTGGGCAATCACATCGAGCAGTCGAGCACGCCCTTCCTCGACTACCCGGTGGGAACCATGTATCAGCCGCAGGAGCATGAGCTGCAGCTCTCACGCGGGTCACTGCTCGAACTGGAGGATGCACTGCTCAGCATGCACGGCACACCACAACGTCTGGCGCTTCGCGATTTTTCTATCTGGCCGGTGGGCGCCAAGTTCCAGTCACCCAACGAGGAGAGCGCGTACAAGCAACACGTGGCCGAGCAAAAGCGCCGCATGTGGGACCAGGCAGCGCCGCCCGCGCCTTAGCTGTGGGACGGCGTGATTGCCGCGGCAGGAGCGGCTTTCTGCGTCTCTTCCGGCTCGCGGGTCGCGCGCGGCAGTGAGGCGGTGACGGTAGTCCCGGACGCGCCGGGGCTCGTGCTGGTGATGAGGTCCAGCGTGCCTCCGTGTTTCTCGATCAGGCCACGTGACACCCACAAGCCGAGTCCGGTGCCGACCTCGGCCTTGGTCGTGAAGAAGGGCTCAAACAGCCGATCGCGCACGTCTTCGGGGATACCCGAGCCAGTGTCGGAGACAACGATGTCGACGCGGTCCGGCTGACGACACACAACGATCCCGATGGCGCCGTGACTGGTCGCATCGATCGCGTTCGAGATCAGGTTGGCAAGCACCTGCTTGATCTCGCCTGCATTGGCGAGCACGAGGCTTTCCGGATCCGCCTGGCAGTGCAGACGGATGGAGCGAGCCTCCGCACGGCTGCGGTAGAGGCCGCACATCTCGGCGGCAGCGACGCCGATATCGACGACACCCGCCGACTCGGATTCGCGATAAAAGCCGAGCGTCTGCCGCACAACATGACTCAGCCGGCGAAGCTCGCCGTCGGCAACACGCAGGTGCGCCATAGCTTCGGCTGGAAGATCATCCATGGACGAGACGAGATAGATCAGGTTCGTCAGTGCCTCGAGTGGATTGTTGACTTCGTGCGCGACTGTCGCGGCAAGCCGGCCCGCGGCTGCGAGCTTTTCCGTGCGGCGGAGCGCCTCTTCGGCCAGGCGCGACTCTGTCACGTCCAGAGTGACACCGCTGATCCCGATTGCCTTGCCACTCGCGTCACGCTGAATACTGCCGCGGGATTCGACCCAGAGCACACGGCCCGACGGAGTGATGGCGCGATGCTCCATCTGGATCTGCTCAGCATCGGAGTCGAGCACGCTCTCGAGGGTCGCCAGCACGGCCGCGCGATCGTCTGGATGGACGAGGTCGCGGCCGCCGTCGAAGCCCGGCTGCGCCTCGAGGGGTATCCCGTGCAGCAGCTTGAACTCGTCGGACCAGGTGATGCGTTGATGGACGAGGTCCCACTGCCAGCTGCCCATGCGGGCGGCTGCGTGGGAGAGCCGCAATTGCTGCTGCTGCTCCAGCACCGCGCGATGTAGTTGCGCATTTTCGATGGCGGCTGCGGCGCGGCGTGCCAGGTCTTCTGCCATCTGCACGTCATCCGCATCGAAGAAGCGCGGGCTGCCGGCGGCGAGCAGGCGAATGACGCCGAGGATGCGCTCGTGCCCGGGCAAAGGAACCAGGATGCTGGAGTGAATCTGCATGGCCCGCAGCATGTCCAGTTGCTCAGGACTCTGCGCTGCCGCGGCGATCATCTCGTCCGTGATTTCGGTCGCGATCTCCGGCTGGCCGGTGCGCAGGACAAGGCCGACGCCGCGATCATCGCTCATCACTTCGGGAAAGCGGCGCTGATACTCCCTGGCCTGCTCGAGCATTGCCGGATCCGCATGCGCCGTGATGATGCGGTTGGCGACGCCGTTCTCTTCGACGTACACCACGCACCAGTCCGCGATGCTCTCCACGGCCAGTTGCGCCACCCGCTGCAGGGTAGCTTCGTAGTCAAGCGACGAGGCGAGTGCAGCGCTTGCGTCCGCGAGAAAGGCGAGACGCTGCCGTTCACGCTGTGCTCCGTCACGCAGCTCGCGCTGTTTGAGTGCGGTGGCCGTGAGGTTGCCGAGAGCGGCCGCGTAGTCGAGATCGCGGGCGGTGAAGTGTCTCGGGTGACGCCAATAGAGAGTGATGGTGCTGGGACGCAGTCCGCTCGCGGGTTGACCTTGCCGGCTGAGCGGGACCACGAGCATGCTGCGAATGCCCTCTTTGCGATAGGTTTCGCGAAACGGCTCGAGCATCGGCACAGTGCCAATATCTTCAACCGCCATGATGGAGGTCGGCGGAGCAGCCGCGGAGGATGCCGGAATTTCGAGACGATACGAGGGGGAGAGCCCCAGGCTCGCGATGGCACGCCAGTTGTGCTGGGCATCGATCTCGGACCAGACGGCATAAGCATCTGCCGCTAGCACGTTGCTCGAGATCTCGAGAATGCCCGAGAGCACGGACTCTTCGCTTGAGGCGTCCAGCAGCATGGACGAGGCCGCGAGCAGCACTTCCAGTGCGTCAGCGCGCTCGGTTTGTGTCTCTTGAGTGTTCGGCCGGTTCGGCATTCAAGAGAAATCATACGCACCGATAGCGTGCTCAGGGTGAAGAGCTAGCCGTGAGGTTTTGTATCCGCGCCGGTGTTGACGGGTGGGAATGCCGTGATGCGCAGCTTCGCGGCGGCGTACGGGATCAGCGTCGCCGTTTGCGCGGGGCCGGGCGCGGGTGCAGCCGCTGGTACCGGATCGGCGACACCATCCTGCGCTCGCCAGCCAGGCACCGGGTGCGCCGCCAGTTCGATGACGACGGGCGCATTCTGAGCAGTGAACGGCGAACCCGCGACGATTGGACGCTCCGTGACATGCGCGGAGAGCGCTGCAGGGTCGAGCGCGAAGTTCCAAGCGCTGGCGGGATAGACCTGCCAGTCAGACGCGGGGCCCCGGTCGCGGAGCTTGAGCCAGTCCTGCTGAACCTGCAGCGAGAAGACCAGCGGCCCACGCTCGACCGCCACGGAATCGTGGAACCAGCGGGAGGTGCGCAGCTCCATTGGGAAGCTCAGCTCGACGGTGTCCCCTGGATTCCAGGTGCGATCGAGCACGGCGAACGAGCCGGGCTGCGGCGCAGGCTCGGCTTTCCCATTGATACGAATCGTCGCGTCCTTCGCCCAGTCCGGCACACGCGCGCGCAGCGGGAAGGCGAGTGGCTTGTCGTGCTTCAGCGTGATGCGCACATCCGGACGGAATGGGTATTCGGTGTCGACGGTCATGTGCACGGCTGTGCCTCGCAGCTTTGTCGAGACCTCGCACGGGGCGTAGGCCGCGAGCACGAGTCCGTCATCCGCCGAGCGCATGACGAGGCTCGAGGTGAACTTGGGCCAGCCCTGGTGGTAGTTCGCGGTGCAGCAGCCGAAGTTGGGTTCGAGGCCGTAGATGTTCGACTCGGGCCCGTCGGTCGTCCATGGCCGCTGGTGCAGGCTGACCTCAACCTGATTGGGCTGCTGGTTGTACTGGTGCGCCCACATGGTATCGGTGAACGCGCCGGGGAGCGCGTTGTACGCGATCCGCTCCAGCCGGTCGCCGAGCGCGGCGTCACCGACGATGGCAAGGGACTGCTCGAGCGAGAACATGGCCTCGACGACAGTGCAGAGCTCTGTGCCTTGCGACGGATTGCGACCGGCAAGGTGCTCATCTGCGGAGAAGATGCCGTTGGGCAGACCGTGGTATTGATCGAGCGTCGCAAGCTGGCGCTTGATCGCATCACGATCCTGCTGCTGCCCCGAGAAAAGGTACCAGACCGGTGACGTTTTCAGAGCCATGGCCTGGTTCACGCCGTGGCTCTGCATGGCGCGGTCGTTGTTTTCGCCGGGCCTCAGGTTGAGATACGCAGCCGTGCACGGCTCCGTGAATGGAAAGTTTACAAACTGGGCCTGCCAGTCGTAGCCCTGGCTGTAGAGCAGGCGCGCCAGGTTGAGCAGCATCGGATCGGGCTGACGCTCCATGAGCCATGCGGCCGAGAGCGCCTCATCCTGCCAGCGGTAGCGGCCCCAGTCTTTCAAGGGACGCCCCGGGAGCTGGCGCTGCTGGTAGGCGAAGTAGCGGGACATGGCCGGCAGCACGCGAGCGTCGCCGGTCGCCTCGTGATACTGCGACCAGACCTTGAGCATGACCATCCGCGGCCACCAGTCGTCGTTCGACTGGGGACCGAACATGCCGTCCGGCCGCTGTGTACGGAGGGACCAGTCGACAAAACGCTCGGCGAGCGACTTCAGTCGCTCGTCATCGAGCTGCCACGCGAGGGGTACGAGTCCGTCGAGATAGTAAGGTCCGCGCTCCCAGGATTCACCGCTGCCGCCGAGCCAGCCGCTGTTCGGGCCGACGTCGGGCCAGACCTCGTATAGGTGGCCTGACAGGCCAGTGGCCTGGACCTTGAGCTGGTCGAGCAGCCAGCCGCGCGGCCGAATCGCGCCGAGCGGCAGCGGCGTGAAGGCGCGCTGACCCCGGAGTTGGCTGGCTGGGCTGTCTGCGGAGAACGCGCGTGCAGGCACGGAGAGTGCCGCGGCGGAGAGTGCAGCCGCCTGCAGAAAAGAGCGGCGAGTGGGTCTGGCGTCCGATGTAGACGCGAACGGTTTCCGAGCAGAACGGTCCTGAGTCACAGTGTTCCCCAACGGCGCGCGAGGCGGCTAGCGTGCGAAGGCGATCAGGACTCGCACGGCTCCCAGCAGGCGCGGCCCTGCTGGCAGTTTGACCTATGGACGTAGTGTTCATCCGGACCAGCCTTACCCATGGTCTTCAGACACCAGTAGGTAGTGGTGGAGCCGACGAGCTCCTCCATGTCGTCCGCGAAGTCACCAAAGGCTCCGTACGAAGACTTGCTGCGAAGCGACGCACAACGGATCTGCACAAGCGATGCTGACATCGAGGATCTCCTATCCGATCGCGCTGGGGTCGCGCTGCATCTTGCCGGCGGCCAGCAGGATGGTGCGGTAGATGGCTGTTTCGAAGAGCTGCACCTTGTAGGCGTTGCCGGAGAGCGGCGTGGCATCCTGCATGGCAGCCTTTGCCGCGGCACGTGCGGTGGCCTCGTCGATGGTCTTGCCGGTGAGCGCGGCTTCCGCCGTCGCCGAGCGAATCGGTGTTGGGGCGGCGACGCCCATGGCGACCGCAGCCTTGCGGCAGCGATCCCCATCCATCTCGAGCACGATGGCTGCATCGGCCAGCGGCCAGTCGAAGCTCTCCTTCTCACCGTACTTCTGGTAGGCGGAGCGCGTGCCCGCTGCGGGCGTGGGCACCATGACGGCGGTGATCAGCTCGCCCGGCTGGAGAGCGGTCTCGTTGATCAGGCTCTTCTCCGGCGCGGTGTAGAAGTCGCGCATGGCGACCGTGCGCTTGCCGCGCTTGCTGGTGAGTTCGAGCTGTGCATCCATCGCCAGAAGGGGCACGGCCGTGGATGACGGGTGGACCATGGCGCAGGTCTCGTTGTTCATCACCGCGTGATACTGGTTCTCACCCTCGTGCGCGTGGCAGTCTTCGCTGGTGCCCTTCTTGCGGCAGTCGAAGTCGCTCGAGCGGAAGTACCAGCAGCGCGGGCGCTGCGTGAGGTTGCCGCCGAGCGTGGCCATGTTGCGCACCTGCGGCGTGGCTGCGTGCCCAGCGGCATCGGAGAACGCAGCGTAGCTCTTCTGCACCTCCGGATGCGCGGCGATTTCACTGAGCGTGACCAGCGGGCCGAGGTGCAGGCCGTTGTCGCCCGCGCGAATGCCGCGCAGGCTTTCGATGTTGCGGATGTTGACCAGCTTGGGAGGCGTGAGAATGCCTTCCTTCATCAGGTCGAGCAGGTCAATGCCGCCTGCCTTGACCACCGCTCCGCCGTCGAGCTCGGAGAGCGCCTGGTCGACCGTTGAGCAATCGACGTAGACAAACTTGTTCATGCCTGCTCCTCCGTGCTGATCCTGCCGAGCGCTGTCAGGACGCGCGACGGCGTCATCGGGATGTGGTGCATGCGGACGCCGGTCGCGTTGTAGAACGCGTTGCCGATCGCCGCGGCCAATGTGATGATCCCGGCCGATTCGCCGATGCCGGCTGCATCGGTCGAACTCTGCGCGAGGTAGTTTTCGATCAGCACGACTTCGATCTCCGGCACTTCGCGGGAGCCGAGAATCTTGTAGTTCTCCAGGTTCGCGTTGAGCATGTGGCCCGAGCGGTCGTCCATGATGCGCTGCTCGAACAATGCGTACGAGATGCCCTGCAGAATGCCGCCGTTCACCTGGCTGATGACGCCGGTGGGGTTGATCGGACGACCGCAGTCATGCACGCCGAAGACTTTGTCGATGTGCACGCGCCCGGTCTCGGTATCGACCGTGAGCTCCACGTAGTCGACGCCGCCGTAGGTGATCTTGTCCTTGGCATACTCCGGACGGCGCGTGGCGCGCGCGGAGATCTCATCGGTCGGCATCTTCGCGGCAATCTGCTTGAGCGTGTAGGTGCGGGAGTCGTCGCCCGCGACCATCACCTTGCCCTGATGCACCGTGAGCTGGTCCGCCGTGGTGCCGAGCTTCGGCGCGACTGCCGCGAAGAGCTGCTGCTTCGCGTGGTAGGCGGCGTTGCGCACTGCCGGCGTGATCGAGCCTGCCGTGATGCTGCCGCCGGAGTCTGGACCGATGGGGTAGCGCGTGTCGCCGATGCGAACGATGATCTGCTCGGGCGGGATGCCGAACTCCTCAGCCACGCACTGCGCCAGGATGGTCTTGGTGCCGGTGCCGAGATCCTGCACCGCGGACATCAGCTCGACCGAGCCATCGCGGGAGACGCGGACCTCGCACGAGCTGTTCATGTTGACGAAGCGGTACCAGACTGACTGCGCCATGCCGGCGCCGCGCTTGATCGGGCCAGAGTCCGCGCCTGCGGGACGGCGGCTCTTCCAGTTGGTGCGCTCGCGGATGATCTGCCGCTCCACGCGCCGTGCCGGACTCTCGTCGATCTTGTCGCGGAGGTCCATCGGGTCCATGCTGAGCTTGACCGCGAGATCGTCGATCACCTGCTCATACGCGAAGCAGCCCTGCGGATGACCCGGTGCGCGGAACGCCGCACCAGGACCGGCGTTGATGAAGACGTCGTACTCCTCGGTCAGCAGGTTGGCGGTCTTGTAGAGATTCGTTGCCGGGCCGGCCGTGCCTGCGCCCGTGCCGACACCGGCGGTGCCATAGCTGGTGAGCTGGACCGCGGTCAGCGTGCCGTCCTTCTTCGCGCCAACCTTCAGGATCTGGTGCGAGTCGGGGCGATTGCTGACGATGTGCTCCTGCTTGCGGTTGAGCATCAGCTTGACCGGGACACCAGCCTTTTGCGAGAGGTAGGCCGCGACCACGCCCTCGTTGCCTGCGCCGAACTTCGCACCGAAGCCACCGCCCATGTACTCGGTGATGACGCGAACCTTGCTCTTGGGCAGCTTGAAGACGTCCGCGAATTCGTTGCGGACACTCGAGGTGCCCTGCGTGGAGGCGTAGACCGTGACCTCTTCCGGCTTCCAGTCGACGACATAGCCGTGCGTCTCGAGCGCGGAGTGGGTCTGCACCTGCGTGAAGTATTCACCCTCGACAACGACGTCGGCATCCTTGAAGCCCTGCGCGACGTCACCGACTGTCTTGCGCTGCGGCCCATGGACGTTGCCGACCTGCGGCACGCCCTTGGGACCGCCACCACCGCCCGCGCTGCCGGCGGCATCGGCGGGACCCGGAAAGACCTTGGGTGAGTCGGTGGCGCGGGCTGCGCCGCGTTCGACGACAAACGGCATCGTGTCGTACTGCACCTTGACCAAGGCGACTGCATCGCGGGCGATCTGCGGGGTGGTCGCGGCAACACCGGCGATGGGCTGCCCTGCGTAGCGGATGATCGGGTAACGCGATGGCGTCTCGAGCTTGGGATCGCGCAGTTCCGCGAGTCCGTACGTGTGCTCGATGACGTGGACGGCCTTCACTCCCGGAAGCTTCTCGGCAGCGCTGGTGTCGATCGACGTGATCTTGCCGTGCGGCACGGTGGCCGTGATCATCTCGGCGTAGAGCATGCCGGGCAAGTTGACGTCCGCGGTGTAGCGGCCGGCGCCGGTCGCTTTCGCCGGACCGTCGTAACGGATGGTGGGCTTGCCGATGTAGGTCAGCTCGGAGTTCTGCGCGAGCGGTGGCGGCTCGTCCGCTGGCACTTCGCGCTCGATGTGCTTGAGACCGTCCTGCGGAATCCCGATGAGGAAGGAATCTTTGCGCTTGGGGCCAGGCGTGGCGGCGGTGGTCGGCGTCGCCGCGTCCTTGTGCTCAGCCTCGCGGGTGGGCTTGGCTTCGCCCTGCACGCCCTGCGGACGGGACTTCTGCTGGCCGCTGCTCTGGCTTGCGTTTTGGGTGCCGCTCTGACTGTTGCTCTGGATACCGTCTGCGGGCAGTACTTCGTTGATCAGCTCAGGTGCCATGGTTAGACCTCCTCTGCCCGGGTGAGTGAGATGAGGCTGGCACTCTGGCGCTCGCGTGCCACATCGAGCGTGGCAGCGAACACCTTGGGATACGTGCCGCAGCGACACAGATTGCCGCTGACCGCGTGCTTGACAGCGGCGAGATCCGGGTTCGGATTGCGCTCGAGCAGCGCTGCGCAGCTCATGACCATGCCGGGTGTGCAGAAGCCGCACTGCATGGCATCGTGCTTCACGAAGGCGGCCTGCACCGGGTGCAGGCGCTGGCTGTCGCCGAGGCCTTCAATGGTGGTGATCTTGTGGCCCACGGCGTCTACCGCAAGCGTCATGCAGGCGAGCTGCGGTGTGCCGTCGACCCACACCGTGCAGGCCGAGCAGGAGCCGCGATCACAGACGACCTTGGTGCCCGTGAGCCCGATGTTGTCCCGCAGTGTCTCGGCGAGGGTGTAGCGCGGCTCGACCTTGACGGCGTGCACTTTGCCGTTGACGTGCAGCTTCAGATCGACAGCATCCGGCCCGAGCGAGGGATCGTCTTTTGCGCCCTGCTGGGCTTCGCGTGCCAGTGCGGTGGCCGTCTCCAGCACGGTGGTGGCGGCGGTCACGCCGGCGCCTTTCAGGAAGCCGCGGCGGGTGAACGCGAGTTTCGGCTTTTTCGATTCGGGTGTATCAGGCACGGAAGATGCCTCCGGGATCAGTATCGGCAATGCGAGGACGGTTTGATTAAAGGTCGGTGCGGAAGTGAGCGCAAACGCTTTCCGAATCATTCTGAACCCGGACAGCAGAGTCGGGCAAGCGCGCCTGCCGGGTGCACGGCCGATCCGGCGCGGTTTGTTCGCGCGGTCACAGAGCATCTGTCAGAACAGGCATAGGGGAACGGCGCGCAGGTCAGGCGCGCAGGTCAGCGGGACTCAGTATCGAGAGTGTCGGTATTGAGAGTGTCGGGACGGGGCGCATCGGGGAGCAGCGCCGAGGTGGTCTCTCGCTCGACCAGCGTGCGCATGGTCTCGAGCATCTGCTGGCGCTGGGCGATCTCGGCTGCGAGTGCTTCCGCGGCCGAGGGATCAAGCTCTGCCCTCTCCTGCTCGAGCAGATCGAGGAGCTCTTCGGACTGGCCCACGGCCTTCCACATGGCGCGCTCGATGGTGCCGCTTTTCTCCGCGATCATTGTCTTCAAGCCGAAGCGATGCCCGACGTGGCAGGAGAACTCCTTCAGCCGGCCCAGGGAGCGAACGCGCATGACGCCACCACACTCGGGGCAGGCCTGCCGGGTCAACTCCCCCTCGGGGGCAGGCGCATGGAGCGGTCGAAATCCGTTCGTTTCTGCCATGGTCAACCTGGTCAGCAGTGGAGCGATCTCGGGCGTGGTCAGGATGTACTGCACGTTGAGGCCACGGATCGCGCTCTCCGGCATGGAGCGGTAGGCGGCTTCCTTGGGGTCCTGCACGATGGTGGCGCCACCGCGCTGCTGGATCTCCCAGAGTCCGGCGGCTCCATCGTCGAGCATGCCGCTGAGCAGAAGACCGCTCACGCGCTCTCCGTGGTGGGCGGCGGCGGAGCGAAACATGGTGTTGATGCAGGGCCGGTGCAGGTTCTCCCTGGGACCGTGCCCAAGGTGAACGGTCGCTCCGGTCAGGAGAAGGTGATAATCGGGAGGCGCAACGTAGATGTGGCCTTTCTGGATCGGCTGCTCATCCCAAGGATGGAGCGCCAGCAGCGGCCCGACTCGATTGAGCACTCCGGGCAGAATGCCTTCGCCGCGCTCGGACTGGTGCAGGGTGAGGAAGATTGCCGCATCCAGGTCCGCGGGAAGACGCGAGACGAGTTCCTGGACGACGTCGAACGCGCCGGCGGAGCCGCCGATAGCAATGATGTCCCTTCTCACCATTTGTTAAATTGGATGCGAGACAGGTCTCCAGAATTCCGGAGCAGACTCGGCTTTCGTCGCCTCGGCAGACCACGGTGTTGACGACTGCCAACAATATTTATGTTGTCTGGGGAAGCTGGACTACCCCTACTGATTTGGGACATCCTAGGGGTGGACGAGTCCGGCCCGGAGTGAGAGACCTCGGCCAGGAGCCTTCCCCTCTCAGCAAGCGACGGTCCTGTCGCTGCTGCGCCTCAGGTTGGGCCGCAATCGCGACGCTTCGCGAGTCTCTTTTCGATCCTTTACCGCGCGGCATTGCGAGTTATCCTTGCCCTGCAACAGGCGCTCCCATGAAGAAAAAAGATAGAAAAGTCGCTGGTCATCCGACCGACGATCAGCACTCGCCCCCCGAAGAGTTGGCCGAAGCAGGGAATAGTGAAGAGACGCCCGAGGAGGTTTCTGTCGCGCTCGTCGTAGCGGGGCACCCTGTTGACCCGGAAGCTCTCGAAGAGAGCCGGCATGGATCGGCGCTGCTGAACCTCTCGATTGAGCCGACGCCGGAGGCGCAACACACGCCTTCCCTACCCTACCCAGTGGTCGGCTTTGGCGCGTCCGCAGGCGGCCTGAAGGCCTTCCGCGAAGTTCTCGAGAACCTGGACACCACTACGGGGATGGCTTTTGTGCTGGTGACGCACATGTCGCCGGACCACAAGAGCTACCTGACCGAGATCATCGAGCGGTACACGCGGATTCCGGTGCGCCCGGTGATCGCCGGCGAGCGCCCCCTGCCCAATCATTTGTACGTGCTGCTGCCCAACCAGATCCTGCAGATGAAGGGCGGCATGTTCGTGGTCGAGGATCGCAGCGACTTCGCGCGTCCCCCTCTGGTCATCGACACCTTTTTCCGATCGCTCGCAGCGGACCAGAAGAATCATGCGATCGGCGTGGTGCTGTCCGGAGCCGATTCAGACGGCGCATCCGGGCTGAAGACGATCAAGGGGGAGGGCGGCATCGCCCTGGTGCAGACGCCGTCGACCGCGGATCAGCCGGGCATGCCCCGCAGTTCTATCTCTGCCGACCACGTGGACCTGGTGGTGCCGCCGGCGGAGTTGGCAGTCGAGCTGGGCCGGCTGGCTTACCAGTTCTCCCGGCCGGAGGTGCGCTCGCTCGAGAACGGCGTGGCGCCGCCGGATGACGAGCATTCGTACCAGCGCATTCTGCAATTGCTGCGCAACGTGTCCGGGCTGGACATGCGCCAGTACAAGCCGGAGACACTGCGGCGGCGCATGGCGCGCCGCGTTCTGCTGATGCGCAAGGACAGTCTGGCGGACTACTACAAGCTGCTGCAGTTGCGGCCAGAGGAGCTGCGCCTGCTGCAGGAGGACCTGCTCATCAACGTCACCCGGTTCTTCCGCGACCCGGGGTTGTGGGATTCGATCCGCGACAACGTGCTGCCGGAGCTGCTGCGGGAGCGGAGTACGGATCGTCCGCTGCGGGTGTGGACGGCCGGCTGCTCGACGGGTGAGGAGACCTACTCACTCGCGATCCAGATCATTGAATACCTTTCGGCGAACGGACTGGATGTGCCAGTGCAGGTCTTCGGTACGGATGCCAGCGACCAGTCGATCGAGATGGCGCGGCTGGCGGTGTACCCGGAGTCGCTCGCGAACGAGATTTCGCCCGAGCGGCTGCGCCGGTTCTTCGTCAAGGTGGATCGCGGATACCAGGTCTCCAAGCGCGTGCGTGACACCTGCATCTTTGCGCGGCAGAACCTGTGCAACGATCCGCCGTTCT
Organism: Candidatus Dedyshia acidiphila; assembly: GCF_051025295.1. NCBI lineage: Bacteria > Pseudomonadati > Acidobacteriota > Terriglobia > Terriglobales > Acidobacteriaceae > Candidatus Dedyshia > Candidatus Dedyshia acidiphila. Next base: position 42,885 of record NZ_JBMGJV010000004.1, read on the forward strand.
CGCATATCGACATCCTGAGCTGCCGCAACGTGATGATCTATTTCAACCAGATGTTGCAGCGCCAGGTGATGATCACGTTTCACTATGCGCTCGAGCCGGGCGGCTACATCATGCTTGGCATGTCAGAGGGGCTGCGCGGTTACAGCGACATTTTCTCGACAGTGGATCGCAAGCACAAGATTTACCAGAAGAGCGGCGTCCTGCTGCCAAACAGCTACGACATGCCGCGCAACTACTCGCTGACGCAGCCCGCCGGCACACCACGTCATGCCGGTGCGCTGAGCGAGACGAACATCTGGCCCGAGATGGAATTGCAACGGGCGGCGGACCGGATTGTGCTGGCGCGCTTCGGGCCACCGGGGCTGATTGTGGACGAGCGGCTGAACGTCATCCAGTCGCGGGGACAGACCAGTCCGTACATCGAGCTCTCGCCGGGTGGCGTGAGCTGGAACCTGCTTCGCGTGCTGAAGGAGGGTGTTGCCAGCGAGGCGCGCAACGCTGTGCAACGTGCCATTCGCGAAAATGTGCCGGCGACCGCAACTGCAGTGCTGAATGACCCGGAGAGAGGCGAGCACAAGGTTCAGATCGATGTGCTGCCCATCACGAGTGCGATGGCGCGCACCCGCTGCTACCTGGTGCTGTTCCAGGCTGCCGCAACTGCCCAGGCAGGGCCAGTGGACATGCTGGCCTACAACGCCCTGACTCCGGATGAGAAGGATCGTTTGATTGCGCAGCTCCGGCAGGACCTCAGCTCCACGCGCTTCCACCTGCAATCGCTGATCGAAGAGCGCGATGCACGCAACCAGGAGCTGGTGTCGGCGAACGAGGAGATCCAGTCCGCGAACGAGGAGTTGCAGAGCACCAACGAAGAGCTGGAGACGACCAAGGAAGAGCTGCAGAGCGCGAACGAAGAGCTGCAGACGGTGAATGAAGAGCTGCAGCAGCGCAACACCGTGCTGACGCAGACCGGCAACGATCTGACCAACCTGCTGAACAGCGTCAACATTCCGCTGCTGATGCTGACCAGCGACCTGCACATCCGGCAGTTCACCCCGCCGATGCAGCGGCTGCTGAGCGTGCGCTCGGCGGACATTGGTCGAGCGATCGGCGAAATCCGTCTGCAGCTCAGCCTGGAAAACATCGAGCCCATTCTGCACGAGGTGCTCGAAACGCTGGGCACGCGCGAGCTCGAAGTCCAGGATCGTGACGGCCGCTGGCACCTGCTCCGCGTCCGCCCGTATCGCACGGCGGAAAACAAGATCGAGGGGCTGGTCGTAGTGCTGCTCGACATCGACCAGCTCAGGCGCAGCCAGCAGCAACTGGTAGACGCGCATCACTTCGCGAGCACGGTGATGCAGAGCGTGCCTGTGCCGGTCGTGGTGGCGAATGGCGATCTGAGCATCCGCACCTCCAACCAGGCCTTTCGCGAGTTGAGCGAGATGAATGCGAAGGAGCTGGACGGGCGCTCCCTGCCCGACCTGATGCAGCACCTCTGGTCCATCGATGGCATGCGGACGAAGCTCGAAGATCTGCTCGCGTTCCCCGATCGCACCATCTCGTTCGAGCACGAGTCGGGAACGGCCAAGAAGCTCACCATGCTGGTGAATGTGCAGGTGCTGGCGACAGAAGGAGAACGCATCCTGCTGCTGATGCTCGAGGACATTACGCTGCGGCGTGAGTCCGAGCGCCAGGTGACAGAACAGAAGGAGGCGCTGCAGAGCAAGGTGCAGTTCACCGAGCGAGCGCTGAACCGCACGAAGGAAGAGCTGCGCAGCCTGGCGGCACACCTGTTCACCGTGCAGGAAGAAGAGCGGGAGCGCGTGGCGCGGGAGCTCCACGACGATGTGAGCCAGCGGCTGAGCTTGATCGAGATCCAACTGACACAGGTGCAGACCGGGACGGGATCAGGGCCGACCCTCGACTCCGCCCGCGAACAGTTACAGGCACTGAATACGGACGTGCGGCTGCTGTCTCACCAACTGCATCCGTCGATGTTGAAAGATCTGGGGCTGCCCGCAGCGTTGCGGGCGCTGGTCGAGGAGTTCGGCATGCGTGAAGGGATGCCTGCCACCTTCTCTGCCAGCGAACTTCCGGAGACCTTCCCCGATGCTGCCGCGACGGCGATCTACCGCATCACACAGGAAGCCTTGCGGAACGTGACAAAACACGCCGGGCGCACGCACGTGAAGGTTTCGTTGCAGTTTGTTAGCGGCCGGTTGGAGCTGAGGGTCGTGGACTTTGGAATGGGGTTCGATCAGGAAGCAGAGACCCCCGGCGGCGGGCTGGGAATGATCAGCATGCAGGAGCGCGCCCGCAATGCAGGAGGCACCTTTGAGGTGCGTTCCGCCTTGGGCGAAGGCACAACGATCCATGTCTGCATTCCGCTCAATCAAGACTGAGAGGTACGAATCATGAAACGCGTACTACTCGCCGACGATCACTCGCTGATGCTGGAAGGCCTTGCCGGCCTCCTTCGGACAGAGTTTGAAATTGCAGGCTCGGTGTCGAACGGCCGCGCCGTGGTGGAAGAGGCCGAGCGGCTGAAGCCGGACCTGGTGGTGCTGGATATCTCGATGCCGGAGTTGAACGGTATGGAGGCGGCACGCCGCATCCGGAGACAGGTGCCCAGCGCCAAGCTGGTCTTTGTGACCCAGCAGCTCGACCCTGCTTATGTTCGCGCCGCATTCGAGGTGGGCGCGATGGGATACGTGGCCAAGCAGTCGGCCGCAAATGAGCTTCGCCACGCGCTTCGGCTCGCACTGGTCGGGCGTTTCTATGTGACGCCGCTGGTGCAATCGCGCGATCCGCACCTGACCTCGACACGCAGCGACCGCCTGAACCCCGGGGCCATGTTCGGCCGGCAACTGACGGTGCGGCAGCGCGAGACACTGCAGCTGATCGCCGAGGGCAAGTCGGCCAAAGAGATCGCGTCCGCGCTGAACATTTCGGTCAAGACGGTTGAGTTTCATCGCAACGCGCTGATGAACGAGCTCGGCATCCGCACGACGGCGGAGTTGACGCGGTACGCACTCAGTCACGGTATCGTGGGCGACTAGCGCAACCTAATATTCAGGACAGCGGCGTGACGCTGTTCCGCGCGTGCAGACGTTGCAGACTGCCGACGCGGAACACCACGAGAACCAGCCGCCACGCCGTTTTGATGGACGCGCGCAGAGAGCCCGACACCTTGGACACGCCACCCTGCCGCCGACGGCAATCGACCGGCACTTCGAGAATGCGTAACCGCCGCTGCGCTGCTTTCATCTGCATCTCGAGGTTCCACCCGTAGGTCATCTCCGACATGCGCAACTGCTCCAGGCAGTCGCGGCGAATCACGCGCATCGGCGCCATATCCGTATAGCGCACACCATAGAGCAGATGAATAATCCTGCCGGCGAGCCAGGCGGCGAGCACCTGGGAGGGCAGCATGCTTCCCGGCTCGGCGCGGCCGCGCGTGCGCGATCCGATCACGAAATCATGCGTGCCGTTGATGACTGGCGCCAGCAGAGCGGGCAGCTGCGCGGGATTGTCGCTGCCGTCCCCATCGAGGAAGGCCAGGATGTCGGAGGCTGGATCGGCAGCGGCCACGCCAGCCGCACAGGCGCGCCCGTAGCCGCGAGCCGGGGCCGCGACAACTCGCGCGCCGGCAGCGCGAGCCACTGCTGCCGTCCCGTCCGTGCTGCCGTTATCGACGACGATGCACTCGCGGACCCAGCCCCGGGGTATCGCCTGCACGACGGCGGCGATCGGCTCTTCCTCGTTCAGTGCCGGGATGATGAGGGTGACACGCGGTGCTACAGACTCCATCGCAACCCACAATTGCTGCAGGTCGCGGGCGGCGCATCGCTCATCAATTGGCCGCGGAACTGCTGGTACGCAGGCCCGTTCCAGATTTCGCGCAAGGTCTGTTGTGTCGCATCGCCCAAGGTGAAGCTGCCGTAACCATGCATGGAGAAGGGCGCGATGCAGCACGGGATGGCGCGCCCGGTCGCGGTAAAGTACATCAGCGACCAGGGACGTCGGCATAGCGACCAGGGGCTGTCGTCACGGCTCTTCTTGATGCTGGTGCCGGGCTCGGTAGCGCCTGAGGCGTTGAATGTAATGCCGAGCGATTCGGCGAGCGACGTGGCGCGGGCGATTACTGCCTCCTCGTCCACGGTGGTCTTCTCGAACAAGGCACTCTCCGGTCGAGCCAGCCCGTGGCCGCCCTCGGTGAAGAACACGAGGCGCTGCAGGTAGACCTCGCGGACATGGAGCGAGTCGGCGATGCGCACGAACTCTTCGAGCTGGTGCAGCGTCTCCCGCAAGCCGGTCAGCCAGAGCGAGACACGCGGCAGCTCGTGCCCACCGCTGATCTGCATCTCGCGGAAGCGGCGCACGTTCTTCACGATGCGATCGAACATGTCCTTGCCGCGAACCTGCTGAAAGACGCTTGCATCCGCGGCATCGAGCGAGACTCGCAACTCATTCAATCCGGCGTCGATCAGCGCGCGACCATTGCGCTCGTTGAGCAGCGTTCCATTGGTGTTGAAGAGGACGTAGATGCCGCGCCGGCGCAGGTAATCAACCATCTGCGGCAGGTGCTTCACGAGCATCGGTTCGCCGACCCCGTGCAGCACGACGCGCTTGAGGTTCTGCGCCTGGTCGACGATCTTGACGAAGAGTTCCCAGGAGAGATCAGCCTCGGGCTCCAACTGCTCGTAGGTGCGCGGGCACGTGGTGCAGAGCAGGTTGCAGCGATTTGTCACCTCGAGGTAGAGGCAGACCGGCTCCTGCTCGACGATGACGGAGAGTTCATCCTCCGGACGCTCGAAGTAGCGGCGCATGGACTGCGGCGGACTCACCAATGTGTCACTCATGTTCCCTCGCGATTGTCAGCATGGTCGTGTGGGCATCCAGCATGTGCGGCGGCTCCGGACTGCCAGAGAGACGACTTGCGAACGCCACGGCAGCCCGGCGCTCGAGTGGGTCGGCGATCAGCAGGAAGAAACAAAATCCACCGTAGAGCCAACTGTTCATGCGGAACATCGGCTCTCCCGGCAATCCCAGTTGCGTGGACAGCAGGTATGTCGCCGCGAGGACCAGGTAGATCGCCGGTCGCCATGGCCACAGCACAACAAAGGGTAGCAGCCACAGGAAGTACCAGGGGTAATGCGGAGAGAAGCAGAGCGTCAGCGCGGTAGCCAGCACGAGCCCGCTGCGGATTCCCTCCTCTGCAGTCCGGCCGGCGCGACGCCAGCATAGCCAGGCGAGCACAGCGAGTCCGGCGGCGCAGAGCACCAGGTAGAACTCTGGCCGAATGAACAGGTGGGTGATGCGCTCAAACAGTTGCAGCGGGAAGTAGCGAGTGCCGCTTTCGAGGCCTTCCTCCTGCGCATACGCAGGAAGGAAGCCAAGGACGCCCTTACCGACCGTGAGATACGGAGCGTAGCCGAGGACGACCAGGCCGGCAAACAACGCGACTCCCCACGCCGCAGCACGCAGACGCTGTGGCAGCAGAGCCGGCAGCAGCGCTGCGGGGTAGAGCTTGATCAGCGTAGCGCCGGCCAGCCATGCGATTGCGCCTTTCCAGCGACCGCGCAGCATCCAGAGCAGTGCCAGCGCGATTGCGGTGAGCGCGCCTGCGTCCACGTGCCCACTGCTGCCAATCTCATACACGCAGACCGGCTGCCACGCGTAGAGCAGGATGCGCTCCCGGGCTGCGCCGATCGCACCGAGACACAGCAGGAGCGCCCAGCAGGTGATAGCCTCGCACAGAACCATCGCCGCCTTCATCGCAACCACGGAGGAGCGGACGGAGGTGACGGCATAGAACACCATCTGCGCGCCGGGCGGGTAGATGGTGTGGGCGTAGTCCCGGCGGTTGATGCGGGGATAGACCTGAGCATCTCGCAAGCCTGCGAGTTGTGGGTCCGCCGGGATGTGGCGATAGGGATTGATGTGCGCGTGCTGCACTTCCCCGTCCCAGACGTAGCGATACACATCGGTCGAGAGGAATGGCGGCGCGGCGACGGCCAGCATGCGCGCACTGAGCGCGACAGCAAGAATGATCCAGAGAGTCAGCCGATTCGAACGTCCGCGCTCGATTACCGACAGCCCACCTAACCAGATCGCAAGTTGGCAGAAGATGGTTTCGCTCAGTCCGTGGGTGAAGTGCGAGAACTCGTGCACGCCGGTTCGTGTGAGCTCAACGAAGAGAGCCCCCAGCAGTAGCAGGCCCAGGTTGGTCGCCATCGCGGTTGGGGTACGCCATGCATTGATTCTCGAACTAACGGTCGACACGGGCGCGGGCCTCTCGTTCGATCGCGGCGAGCGCAGCCGCCGTGTGCGGTGCCCGGGACTCGCCCTCGGTCCGCAGCTCCAGCATCAGCCGTTCGAGCATCGGCGCATCGTCCACGTCATACCAGGTGCGAAGATGCCGGACCCGGAGGCTAAGGCGCTCCGCCTGCCGTTCAGTATCGCGCAGCACGGACGCGGTGCTCCACGCGACATCCTCGAAGAGCTCCGGATGCGCTTGCCGCATGCCGATCAGGTAGTAGCCGCCGTCGTCTGCGGGACCCAGCACGACTGTGTCGGCCTCACCGGGCAGCCCCGGTTCGCAGCCGAGGATGCGAAGTGCGGTTTCATACTCCTGGGCTGGCACAGTTGGGCTGTCGGAGTCGATGAGGCAGAGCGCACCGAACCCGCACTGGAGAAGATCCTGCGCGGCACCGAGCAGTCGCTTGCCGAAGGTGCCGTCCTGCTGCGGCAACAGGAGCGAACCCTGCGGCAGGACGCCCTCGAATGCAGCCTCCTGGCCGAACGGGGTGTAGCTGACCACCGGCACCGCGCGCCGTCCGGACGCTGCGCAGGCAAGCGTGTTCATGGTGTCTTTCAGGAAGGCGATGTTGAGTGCCGCAGCCTGCTCCGGCGTACACGGCGGACTGAGCCGAGTCTTGACCTGGCCGGGCACGGGCGCCTTGGCCATCACGGTGAGCGCGCATAGGCCGTCCCACTCGCGCGAGGGCTGGGCCGGATCGAGCACGCGGAAGTTCATGCCGCGTTGCAGTGCTTCGGTTGTTCCTGATCATGCCGGATAAGAGCGCATTGTTCCGATAGGGTGTCTGGCCCCGCCATATTGCCAAGCTAAATGAACCCCCTCGGGTCCCGGCATTGGAAGTTGGTCTGGCACCACCCGATCGAAACTGGCCTTGTCTGTTTGTTCCCTCGGGAGGATGCTAGGTTTAGCGGATCAAGCGCATCTGCCTGATCGCTCGAACCTGGAGTGCTGCGATGACGCCTGGACCAGGCTTGAATACGACTGACGTTCCGGTCACGAATGACCCGATGCTCACGCGAGCAGCGATTCCGGCGCGACTGGCGCGGCCTCCCGTTGGGCGACGTGCGCTGCGCAAGAGCGCGGGATTCGCGGTCACGCTCAATCGCGGAGGACGCGATCCCCTGTTGCAGCAGTTGGCGCGCTCGATCACGGAGAGGATCGGCCAAGGCACGCTGCTGCTCGGCGACCGCCTGCCGGGCGAACGCGCACTGGCGAAATCGCTAGGGCTCAGTCGCAATACAGTCAGCGCCGCTTACGAACTTCTGGAGACCCAGGGCTTGATCCGGCGGCTGTCGCAACGCGGGGCCTTTGTGAGCCAGCAGAGTTCGGCGAGCGCGACTCCACTGCGCTGGAGCGACAAGGTGGCGCAACGCGCTCACGTTCTCGATGAGCCCGTGCTGGAGCTGCTGGCGCAGGGCAGTTTCCCCTCCTCTGGCTACAAGCTCTCTGCGGGTACACCGCTGATCTCCTGCTTTCCTCAGGCCGACTACCGCGCGGCCATCGACCGGGTGCTCACCTCGCAGGCCGTGACAGCGATCTCGATGGCTCCTACGGAGGGGCAGCCCCGTCTGCGGCAGGCCATTGCCGCGCAGCAGAAGGTGGATCCGGCGCGCGTGCTGATTGTTGCCGGTGCGCAGGAGGGCATCGACCTGCTGGCCCGCTGCTTTATCGATCCGGGCGATGCTGTGGTCATGGAGCGGCCCACCTACCCTGGCGCCATCCAGGCGTTCCGCGCGGCCGGAGCCGTGCTGCACGAGTGGGACACCAAGGAATGGTCTGCCCATGCGCTGGAGCGGCTGCTGATGGCGCACCGTCCGAAGTTCATCTTCACGATGCCGACCCATCACAATCCAACTTCGCGAACGATGACGCAACAACAGCGGGTCGAACTGCTCGAGACCGCGGCGCGACACCAGGTGCCGGTGATCGAAGATGACGTGTACTCACAGACGACGTTCGATAACGTCATCCCGCCTTCCCTGCTGGCGCTCGACCAGAGCAATATTGTCATCTCGCTGAGCACGTTTTCTAAGCTGCTTGCGCCCGGACTGCGTATCGGCTGGATCGTCGCTCCCCTGCGCATCGTGAAGCAGCTTTCTCTGATCAAGATGCGCGCCAATTTATTCACCGAAGGTCTTGGCCAGCTCGCGCTTGCGGAGATGATCGAGAACGGCACGCTCGCATCTCACCTCGTCCGCCTGCGGCAAAAGCACTTAGCGCTGAAGACGATCGCGGTTCGCGAACTGCGAAAGAACTTCTCGGCTGGAGAGATCAGCTTCGCTGAACCCCTGGGTGGTCTTTACCTGTGGTGCCGGCTGAGCCAGCCGCGCGATCAGGAGGCGCTGCTGGTTCATGCGCAGCGGCTGGGCACTTCGTTCGCGCCGGACCGCGCCTTCTATGCGGGTACGCCCGATGCTCAATACCTAAGGCTGTGCTTCTCCGCGACAGATGCGGCCGGGCTGCCGGATGCTATTCGGCTGCTGGCCCAGGCCTGCCGCACTGAGGGATGAAAAACGCACCTGTCGCGCCACTGCGCAGAGGCCCAGCTCTGTTGGTGCGGTCCACAGTGGCCCCGCTGACGAAAACTGGACCCGCTCGCGCCAGTGTTACTCTCGCTGGACCCAAGGTGGCCTAAGTGGAAATGGCATGAGAACGAACTGGATCAACGACAGCTTCAAGTACATGTTCGGCGGCCACATGTGGACCACCATCGTGTTCGACCTGCTACTGCTGGCGGGCATCGCGATCGGTATCTACGTGTATCGCCGCCACGCCGAGCAACGTACCTTGCTCCATGTCTGGACATGGGTGGCGCGCCTGGTCGTCGGCGCCATGTGGTGGCAACAGGTGATTTGGAAGGTGCCGCCGGACTACAACGGACTTCGCTTCTGGACCAACGAGATGGTGAAGTACTCGTCCACTGACCTGCAGAGAGTGTTCGTAACCAAGGTCATCCTGGGCCACTTTGCCTTCTTCGCGCCGCAGGTCTTCCTCGTGGAGTTCATCATCAGCGCCACGTTACTACTTGGGCTGTGGTCTCGGTTCGGGTCGGTGCTGGGAGCGGCGATGGCGCTGAATTTGTCGCAGGGACTATATCGTTCGCCGGGCGAATGGCCCTGGACTTATATCTTTCTCATTCTCGTCATGGTGCAGTTCTCGCTCCTTCCGCCGGGGCGCAGCCTGGGGCTGGACGTGCTGCTGGAAGAGCATCAGACGCAACGGACCGGGCTGCTGTACCGCCTGCTAGCATGGGTCCGTTGACGACTCGGGTAGTGCTGGTCTGGAGAGAAACAATGTTGCTATTTAGCAATCTGCAGTCGTCTCACTCGTGGCGGATTCACCGCATTGCCGTTGGCGTATGCATGCTCGCACTCGTCGTCTTTGCCGGCTGCACAGCGAAGCCATCCTCCAACGAGGCCCGCCTGCGGATCAGCATGATTCCCACGACCGATCCCGGCAAGGCGCTGCGGCAGAACCAGCCGTTGCTTGCCTATTGGCAGAAGCAGACCGGCGAGACACCGGAGCTGACCATTCCGACGAACTACGCCGCAGTGGTGGAAGCGCTGGCGAATAACAAGGTGGACATTGCTTATCTGGGCGGCTTCACTTACGTGCAGGCGTCTGCACGCGCGGGCGTCCGGCCGCTGGTACAGCGTGGCATCGACCAGCAGTTCCACTCCGTGTTCATCACGCAAGCGAAGTCGAAGGTTCATTCCCTCGCCGACCTGCATGGACACTTCGTCTTCGGGGACGTCAACTCGACCTCCGGGCATCTGATGCCGCTCTATTACATGCAGCAGGAGAAGGTTGCGGCGGACGTCATCAAGAATGCGAGCTACAGCGGCGCTCATGATGCTACCGCTCTCGCTGTTGCGAACGGCAAAGCAGAAGCCGGCGCGATGGATGAGCAGGTCTACAAGAAGATGCTCGGGAACGGCCAGTTGAAGCCGGATACGGTTCGTGTGTTCTACACGACGCCGCCCTTCTTCGACTATGTCTGGGTGGCGAATAAAAACCTGGACTCGAAGACCGTCGACGCGTTCACAAACGCCATGCGGAGCCTGAATGCTGGGAGTCCTGACCAGAAGTCTCTGCTCGATCTGCTGAACGCGAAGGAATACGTCGCAGCCAATGATGCCGACTACAACAAGTTGCGAGATGCAGCGATGAGTGCAGGACTGTTGCATTGATCTATAGCCTCAACAGCGTGGGACGGAAATTCGGAGCGGGAGCTCGCTCGTCTATTGCGCTGCGCAATATCTCGCTTCACATTGCGCCGGGCGACCAGGTCGCTTTGCTGGGTTCCTCCGGCTCCGGTAAAACGACACTCTTCCGGTTACTGAACGCGACTATTTTTCCGTCGAGCGGTCAACTGCTCTATCGGATGGCAGACGTGTCCGCCATGCGGCAGTCACATCTGCGGGAGATGCGCCGCAGGATCGGGTGTATTTACCAGCAGCACTATCTGGTTGCGGGTATGTCCGCCCTGATGAACACGATGAGCGGCGCTCTGGGACGGTGGAGCCTGGCGAGCACTCTAGGCAATTTGATGAGTCCGCGTGCGATTGAGGTTCAACGTGCAGAGCATTGTCTCGAGGCGGTCGGACTGCAAGACAAGCGCCATGCGCGGTGCGACCAACTCTCCGGCGGTCAGCAGCAGCGTGTCGCGATCGCGCGGACACTCATGCAGGAGCCCGAGGTTATCCTCGCCGATGAGCCAGTGTCTTCGCTCGATCCCGCGCTGTCCGATGAGATTCTCGAGCTGCTGGTCCGGCTTGCCGACGAGGCGCGTCTGACCCTGCTCATTTCACTGCATCAGGTCGAGTACGCACGGCGGCATGCGAAGCGCGTTGTTGGATTGCGCGCCGGTGAGATTGCCTTCGACTTACCGACGCAGAAGCTCGACGATCCGACAGTCCAAGAGCTGTATCAGCGCTCGCGTGGCGACCGCGAGACGACGGCGGGCGCTTCGATACTGGATCTTGCAGGGGGTTCCGATGGCGCCGACGCTGGCCAGAAGCGCGCCTGCCTTCGCTGAGCCATTCAGCGCACGTGTGACCCGGTCGCGAGTTCCCTTGGCTCTTGCGCTACTCGTCATCTGGGCAGGGTGGCTGTCCGAGGTCGATCCGCGCGTGCTGATCTCCCGCGGGACATGGCACTCGATCGCTGATCTGATCGGCCGCCTCTTTCCGCCAGACCTGTCTTCAGATTTTCTGAAGGTTGCCCTGCATGCCACCTTCACCACTGCTGCTACTGCCATCATCGCGACAGCGCTTTCCGTACTGCTCGCGTTGCCGCTGGGTGTTCTGGCCAGCGGGCGGCTTTGGCGCTCGAGCATCGGCGTCCATGGTGATCCTTCCACGATGACGTGGCTGAAAGCTCTGAGTTGGGCAGCGCTGCACGGCATGGGGGCGGTGCGGTCTGTGCCGGACCTGGTGTGGGCGCTGCTCTTCGTTGCTGGCCTGGGCCTTGGCCCGCTGCCGGGAACTCTGGCGCTCGCGGTGTCTTACACGGCGCTGCTCGGGCGCGTGTATGCAGATATTTTCGACGAGGCCGATGTGCGGCCGCTTGAGGCTCTGCATGGAGTAGGCGCGTCGCGAATGCAGATCCTGCTGTTCGGGATCCTGCCGCAAAGCCGGTCGCTGCTGACCTCGTACACCCTCTACTCTTTCGAATGCTGTATCCGGTCTGCAGCCGTTCTGGGCTTCGTCGGCGCGGGCGGCCTCGGGTATGAGATCAGCCTGTCCACTCGACTGTTCGAGTTCTCGCAGGTGCTCACCCTGATGGGCTGCTTCGTGCTGCTGCTTCTGCTGGTCGACCTACTCAGCCGCGCGGTGCGCACCCGGTTGAGTTCCGGAGACATGACTGACCAGGCAAAGCCGATCTCGACTGCCCGACGCGGCACCATAGCAGCGTCCGTCGCGCTTCTCGTGTTCCTTGCGTTTCCGATAGCTGGCGTCCGCTGGTCCGGTTTGATGGAAGCCGACACGATACCCAACCTGCTGCGCTTCTCGGGTTCCCTGCTGCGGCCGGACTGGTCTCCAGATTTCCTGAGCAGCGTCGGCAGGCTTGCGCTGCAGACAATCAGCATCTCCGTACTCGGAACTGCGACCGGGGCGGTGCTCGGGATGATGCTCGCATTTCCCGCGACACGGCTGCGCGTCCGACGCCATGAATCGCTCGAGCGCTCCTGGTGGCGGCGGACGCAGCGCGAGCTGGTCTACTGGGTCGCGCGTATGATAGCCAATCTGCTGCGCGCAACGCCGGAGCTGGTGTGGGTTTTGTTCTGCGTCGTGGCGGTGGGCTTCGGTCCCTTCGCCGGCTCCATCGCTTTGGGACTGCATACGGGTGGCGTGCTGGGCAAGCTGTTCGCAGAGACTATGGAGGAGAGCCCGCAGGAGCAGGTCGAGGCCTTGCTCGCGTTGGGAGCGACGCCGCTGCAATGTATGTTCTGGGCTCTGTTACCGCAGGCGTGGCTGATGATGCGGCGATACATTCTGCTTCGCTGGGATATGAATCTCCGCGCCGCGACCATCCTCGGCCTGGTTGGCGGCGGCGGCCTGGGGCAGGCGCTGTATAACGATGTTCAATTGGGTGACTACGGCAAGGTGTCGACGCTGATCCTCGCCGTCATGGCGCTCGTGATCACGTCTGACTGGCTCAGCCAGCCGCGTGCACGAGCAGCGATCCGTGCGACCCCGGCGCGTGTATCACTGGCGACTCAGGCTCTAGGATAGAGAGGCGTGGACCAATAGCGATGGCGACCCAAACGATACCAGTACAGCGGCGTTTCGCACTCGGCCTGGGGCTGACGAACGAGTGCAACCTCGCGTGCTCGTTTTGCTACCGCGACCCGGCGCGACTGGATCGCATTTCGCTCGAGCAGGTGCAACGCATCCTGGCGGCGCTGCCCGTGCGCTCGGTAAATCTTGGCACCGGCGAAAACGGTATGCATCCGGACTTCCACCGCATCATCGGATGGCTGAAAGATCAGCCCTTGCGCATGACGATGACGTCGAACGGCCATAGCGTCGAGCTGCTCACGGACGAGGAACTCGGCTTCTTCAGCGATATCGAGTTCTCGCTCGACTACGACAACCGGGCCCAGCAGGATGGTCAGCGCGGGTCGGGAAACTGGGATTTGATTCATCAGCAGGCGGCCCGTTGCCGCGCTGCAGGCGTCCCTGTGACTGTAATCGCGGTAATGATGAAGTCGAACTACAAGAATCTGGCGAATGTAGCACGCATCGCGAAGCAATATGACGCGCCGCTGCGCATCAATGTGTATCAATCTGTGCGCACTGATATTTATGCGCTCACTTACAACGAATACTGGGAGGGTTTTCGTCTTCTGCTCGAGCAGACAGACCTGATCAGTACGGGGGAGCCGCTGGTTCGCGCCATGGCCGGTCTGCCGGCTCGCCAGGGCGGCTGCGGTTGCGGCACGGTGCGCGTCACCCCGCGCGGTACCGTGCAGCCATGTGTCTACTGGCCGGGGGAGGGCGATCCGCTGAGTGTGCTGCTCGATCAGGGACCAGCAGTGATCGAGACTCAGGCGTTCGTGGACGCACGCTCTCTGCCGCAAGCATGCCAGGGATGTGCGCACGTCGAGCCCTGCTACGGCGGATGCGCGGGGCGCAGGCGGCTCCATCACGAACTGGCGAACCCCGACTTCTACTGCCCGATAGTGCGCGGAGAATCCCGCCCGCTGCACGTCACGATGGCACCCCACCGCGATCTACCAAAGAGCGAGAGCGCATGCACCACGATCGTGATGGCGCGTGAGACGGACACAGGAGAGATGGATCGATGAGCGAGTCTGTAATCGACACAGCGAACGTGAAACTGACCGCGCAAGTGAAGGCCGGCGGCTGCGCGAGCAAGATCAGCCCCGCAGTTCTGGATCGGGTGCTGTCGCAACTGCCGAAGCAGACCAACCCGAACGTTCTGGTGGGTTTTGAGACCGCCGATGACGCCGGCATTTACAAGCTGACCGACGATCTGGCGCTCGTGCAGACGGTCGATTTCTTTACCCCGATGGTCGACGACCCTTACACCTACGGCCAGATCGCAGCGACGAATGCGCTCAGCGATGTGTACGCGATGGGCGGTATTCCGATCAGCGCGCTTGCCGTGCTCGCCTATCCCGAGAACGGCGATCTGGACACCCTGGCGGCGATCATGCGCGGTGGTCTCTCGAAGATGCAGGAGGCCGGCTGCGCCGTGATCGGCGGCCACAGCGTGAAAGACGCAGAGATGAAGTTTGGCTACGCCGTGACTGGCACGATTCACCCGGACCGCGTGCTCAAGAACAAGGGCGCGCAGGTTGGCGATGTGCTGTTCCTGACCAAGGCAATCGGCACTGGCGTGATCACGACTGCGATCAAGCGCGGCGTCGCACAGCAGGACTGGATTGATTCCGCCGTGAAGAGCATGACCACACTCAACAAGAATGCAGCCGTGGCGATTACAGAAGCAGGACTTCGTGTGAACGCGATGACGGACGTGACCGGCTTCGGTCTGGCGGGGCACGCACGCGAGATGGCGCTGGCCAGTGGCGTCGCCATCGAATTCACGATGCGTGACATTCCTTTGCTCAACGGTGCCCTTGAATGTGTGCGCGCGAAGACGATTCCTAGTGGACTGGTCACGAATCGCGAGTTCGCCGAATGTGTTGTCGAACCACAGGCGGACATCGCGCCCGATCTGCTGACGCTGTTTTTCGATCCGCAGACAGCCGGAGGACTGCTCATCTCTCTTGATTCGCGGGATGCTGCGAAGCTCGAGAACATCACTCGTGAAGTGGGCACACCGGCCATGCGCATCGGGCGCGTGATCGAACGCGGTGATGGGAAACCCATCCGCCTGCTGTAGGAAAGCTATGTCGACCGCCGCACGCCACTACGAAGATCTTCTAGCGGAGCACTACCTCTGGATGTACGGGGTGCCGTTCGAAACGAAAGTTGCGGAACAGAAATCTCTGCTCGCGCATGCTATCGCTTTGCTAGCACCCGGTCTTGACCGGGGGGTCGCGTTCGACCTGGGTAGTGGTCCCGGGGTTCAGAGCATTGCGCTTGCCGAGCTGGGGTTTGCTCCTGTGATCGCGATCGATTCCAGCCGGCGTCTTCTGGACGAGTTACTCGCGCGCCGTACGGCTCATCCAATCGAAGCACGGCACGCGGACCTGACTACACTGAGCGCCCTGAACATGCCTCAGAATGCCTCTGCAATTGTTTGCATGGGAGATACGCTGACCCATCTTCCTTCCAAAACTGCTGTTGAGACGCTGTTCGCGGATGCACATCGAAAGCTCGCACCCGGCGGCATTTTCGTTCTGACCTACCGAGACCTGACCGGCGAACTCCACGGGATCGATCGCTTTCTGCCCGTCCAGGCTGATGATCGTAAGATCATGACCTGCTTTCTCGAGTATGTGAGCGAAGAGTCTGTCCTCGTCCATGATTTGATTCATGTGCGAAAGGAGAGCGGATGGGAGTTGAAGAAGAGCAGCTATCAGAAGCTCCGTCTCGCTCCGGACTGGGTAGCGACTGCTCTCAGCAATGCCGGCTTCGCGAGCGTACGTCAGGAGCAGGCAGGCAGGCTCCTCCTCTGTGTAGCGAAGAAGTAGCTGCGAACAACAGCCAAGGTGAGGTTCAGCCGTTCCTCGCCTACACGGAACGGAGCTCGCGAGAGCGTACGTATGCCGCAGTCCTCCTCTAGTTCTGGAAGAACTCGGTCATCTGTGGTGCGGCATCGGCTCCATTAGGGATGTTGGCTACGCCGAGTGCTTTCATCGTAAGTGACAGCAGGCTGCGGTGATCGTATTCCTGCGTAGTGCCCGAGTGTCCAGCCTTCACATGCGAGCCGACAAGAACCGCGACGACGTGCCCACCACCATTGGTGACATCATCCGCCGACTCATCAAACGTAATGATGAGGAGTCCGCTTTGCGAGAATGCAGGATTCGCAAGCAGTGGTGCGACGTTGGTCTGTAGCCAGTTGTCCGCATGCTGCAGACGGCTGCTCAACGAGCAACTAAGGATGCTGCCATCCGCGCAGCTGTGAACATCATTCTGCGCATTCGGAATGATGAAGGAATAGTTTGGCAGCCTGCTGCTGTTCAAATCAGTTGCAAATTGCGCGAAAGGCACGACACTTGCCGTGAGGGCTGCGCTCTGCTTCACATCGCTGAGATACACGAAGGGATTGTGGTGCTGCAGATATGAGCCGCTATCGCCGCCGAGGTAACCAGTCGAGGGCAATGACTCCGCGTACACCTTCCACGTCTTGCTGGCGGCTGTCAGTTCTCGCGCGACGTTATCGGTACTCACCGTATCTCCGTAGAAATCATTGTTGGTCAGTGGCAGCCCGGTCGTGAGGATGAAGTAATTGGGAAGCGATGGGTGCGAATTCGCGTAGTAGTGCGGCACCATGGCTCCCTTGGTCATCAGGCTGTTCAGGTAGGGCATGTTCTGGGTGCCGATCACGTCGCCATAGTTTGCGTTTTCCAGAGTGATGATCGCGACATGCTGCACCTGCGGCACGCTCGCTGTCGCGCCTCCCGAGCCATTCCCCACGTTGCCTGAGTAGCCGCCGCAGCCTGAGACGAGAACAGCAACTACCGAGGTAAGCAGGAGAGACGTAGGCGTTTTAGACATATAGCCTCAGATGCTGCGAGTTGCAATCGGGTAAGTACGGCAACTCGGCTCAAGTTGCTTCGTGTCTTGCGCTCAGGCTTATCTATGTCGTCTTACAACCTCTGCTCTGCGCGGATGAGTTGATCCGCGACTTCGTTAAGATTGCGGCCGGTAAAGTCCGGTGCTGACACAAGCGGAAACCAGGCAGTCCCGAACCGTTGCACCAAGGCCGCCTTGTACCCGCAGGCGCTCGCGCCGATCAGATCCCACGGATGTGCTGCGATCATCGTCAGGCGGGAAGGCTCGATTGCAAGGTCTTGCGCTACATACCTGTAAGGCTCTGGGGCAGGCTTGTAGGTGCGTACCGCCTCGACAGAAAATACACGGTCGAAGAGCGTCGCCAGTCCAGCATGCTCGATCTGTTTGTGTGCAGTGGCTTGCGATGAGTTTGTAAGTGCTACTGTGCGGAATCCATGCTCTCTCAAACGGCGCAAGGCGTCGGCTACTTCAGGATGGGGCGGCAGCGATCCCAGCGCCTGTACGATGTCGCTGGCTTCGTTCTCGTCCAGGGCGACATTGTGACTCTCCGCAACCATTCGCAGCGCCGCGTCGGCCAAGACGCCAAAGTCCGCGTACTGATTTACCTGGGTCATGGTTTGAGAGTAGAGGAGGAGCTGAGCAAACCACTGTTTCAGGACGGCGCCCTCGCCGAACAGCTTCTCGAACCGAGGCCGCAGTGCGCTGACATCGAGCAAAGTCTCGTTTACGTCGAAGACCAGGACGGAGGCCACTGCCCCCTGCTGCTTTGTCACGATTCATCTCCAAACCGAAAGTGTGTACTCCGATTTGGATTCCTGCCTGGTGGAAGAGGTGCGGCGGTGGTCGGCATTTCTCTTCGATGGCGTGCGCGCCGAAGCGCTGCAAGCGCAGATATCAGCGAAGGGGTGGAGCGAAACCTGCGGGTCAAACATAGACGCCGGCGAACCGGAGGGCGCGCTTCCCTGCGCGCAGCATCAGTTGTGGTGTTCGCGTCCGTTCTGAATGCTAACAGGCTGTACATGCGAAGCGGGCTGCATGCCCTCTGCCACTGTTCCTGGCACCATCTTCACGAGACGGCGAAGGGCGTCAGCGACGAGCGGGTCGCCCTGCTGCCGCGAGCGCACGGCGACGAACGATTCCAGCGCCTGAACGCCCGAGGTGCTATGCATGCCAAGACGAGCGAGGCCGTCGTAGTAGTTCACGACGGGAACGATGTGGAAGGTGGGCTCCTCGTCGAGAAAGAGCGCGCTTGCCTCACCGGTTCTGCGCAAGCAGGTGTCAAACTCAGAATCCGCCTCGGTGTAAGCCTTGGCCGCGAGATACGCACGTCCGAGGTAGAAGTGCATCAGCCACACGTCGGCGATCTTCTGCCCTTCGCGCAGCTCAGCGATGGCCGGAATCGGCTTGCCAGATTCCAGGAGCGCTGCTCCCGCAATCAAATGTGCATACGAGCGGGCGTCCACGTTCAGCTCTGATCCGAGGCTATTCGCAATGACGTTTGCTTTCGCGGGAGCACCTGATTCGACATAAGCGAGCGAAGCCAGCACGCGCGGCCCTACGTCCTGCGACAACTCAGTGGCATGGTCGGCGGCGCCCAGCGCGGCGGCTGCATGGTGGCGATAGCTCTCCGCTTCGGCCAGGTTCGCCCACTTGATGGCGGCCTCGTCGCGGTTCTTCTTGCTGCTGTCCTCCTCAGCGCCCTTGCGGAGCAGCGCAGTCGCATCCTCCAGCCTGCCCTCGTAGAGCGCGAGGTCGGCCTTGCCAAGCATGGCGCGCGATGCACCGGCGTCATTCAAAGCGCTGAGTGCGTCCCATGTCGCTGAAGTCTGTGGCCGCCCGAGTGCGAGCTCAGAGATCGCCTTTCCGACAAACGCCAGATTGAACTTTGGGTTGAGTTCGAGTACCCGGTCCTGCTCGGAGATGGCCCGCTCGAACTGGCCGGCATACATCGCGTACAGCCCGACATTGTTCCGCTGCAGCACGTTGTTCGGTGCGAGCGACAGCGACTGGATACCTTCCTTGAGCGCGCGATCCATGTCACGCGCGTAGAAATACGCCAAGGCCAGATTGGCGTGACCCGCTGAGTCGGCCGGGTACTTGCTCAGCAACTGGGTGTACTCATCGATGGCCTTGGGATAGTCCCGCTCCAGAAGATAGTAACCGCCTCGCGTACGATACCGCTCGCGTTCCGACATGCGACCGATGGTCGCCATCGCCTGCTGAAAGTAGGTGGCAGCCACCTGCTTGTTGCCAGAGTTGTACTCCATGACGGCGAGACCGGAGTAGGCACGGCCCATCTTCGGATCGAGCTTCAGCGCCTGTCTGTATGCGGCGATGGCCTCCGGGTAATTGCCACTCCACTGAAAGTCCTGTGCCTGCGCATAGGCCTTCGCTGCTTCAACCGATGTGGTGGTGTACGTCTCGGCCGCGTTCAACTGCGCTGAGGCGGGCGTTGTATCACCGAGCGCCGTACGGATGCGGGTCGCCAGCTTTGGCAGATCGCGCACCACCTCATCTCGCGCCTGCGCGCGAACACTATCGTGTTCGATCACTTTTCCAGTGACGGTGTTCACTGTGCGGGTGCTCAGCACAAAGCCGCTGCCTTTGCGCTCGACTTCTCCGGACACGATGTACGCAATGCCCTCGCGGCGGGACAGCATACGAGCGGCGTTCTCGTCCAAATCGGCGCCACCGTTCGTCAACTGCCGAACCAGCTTCTTGGCAGCGCTCCGGTTGTAGATATTGATGAACGATGCGCCTTCGAGGGCGGTCGCAATCGGCTGCTCGAGCGACTTCTCGAAGACAGGGTCGCCTGTCTTGTTTTGAAAATCGGCGACGAGCACTGAGACTTCCGGCGGCACGCGGGTGTCTCGCCGCAAGGACTTCATCAAGAGACCGAGGGCGATCAGCACGATGGCGACTATCGTCAAGTCATACAGGCGCCTGCGGCGGCGCTGTCCGTTGTTGAGCACCGCGGCATGGCGCAGGCCGGCTTTGTCGTAGTCCGCGTCCCACAGAACCACGTCACCCACGCCTTTGAGCGCGTAGGTGCCAAGCCGGCGCATGCGAATGCCGTCCAGGTCACCGATGGTGCGACGGGCGGCGTCGGTGACGATGATCTGTTCCGCAGAGCCGACGGACTCCGCGCGCGCAGCGAGGTCGACGTCAGAGCCGTGCCAGCTATTTTCGAAATACTCTGGCGTGCCGATATGCAGCCCGATCCGCAATCGAAGGAAGCCGGAGGGGGTCTGAATGGGATCGTCGCGTAAGCGCTTCTGAATGGCGGCACAGCACTCGAGGGCGGTGCTCGGGTCCTCGAAGGTGAGGAAGAACGAGTCACCGATGGTCATGATCTCGCGGCCGTTGTAGAGGGCCAGCGTTTCGCGGACAGACCGGAGGTGGCGACTCTGGATATTCGCGAGATAGGCGCGGTCGCGCGAGGAAGAGTCCGGGCCAAGCGAGGCCGCTCGCTTCGCCGCGCTCGAGCCGACCATGTCGGTGAAGACAAGCGCGATCGGTACGGTAAGACGCTCTACCTCTTCAACGTATTCCGTTTGTTCCACAAGGAGTCGCTCTATCAGCCTTCGGGCCTACAGCATAGCGCCTAAGCGGGTTTGTCCTCTAGTGCTGGTTTGCAGACAGCGCGCAATATCTTGCAGTCGCCTGCTGTTCGCAAGCGGGACGAATACAAAGTAGATATGTGAATTTAGTCGAGGTTGACGCAGATGGCGATTGACAAAGCTCTAGCCAAGTTCTGACACTCAGATAACCCCCCTCGGCCCCTGCACTGAATCAAGCCTCGCTCCAATCCTGGAGCAGCGGCAAATCTATGGGTGAAATCATGCGTCGTTTGCTGTCCCTTCTCGTTCTGCCTGCCATTCTCGTCCTGCCAGTCTTCCGCGCCTTTTCGCAAACCGCAGGCCAGAACATCAACATGGTGTCCGGCACTACGTTGCCCGGAGGAGACCCGTATCTGCAGCGCCAGAACGAGCCGTCCATTGCAGCATCATCCCGCAACGCCGCGAGACTGATGGCCGGTGCGAATGACTACCGCACGGTGGACATTGCGGCGCCAGCGGGCGTGACCGATGAGACGGGCGATGCGTGGCTGGGCGTGTTCAAGTCCTTCGACGGGGGCGCCACGTGGCAGAGCACATTGCTGCCCGGGTATCCGCAGGACACGACGGCAGTGGGTCTCGCCTCTCCGTTACACGGCTTCAGCACAGGAGCGGATCCGCTGGTGCGGGCGGGCACGAACGGGCTGTTCTACTACAGCGGCATCGTCTTCAATCGCGGCACCAATCAGGGTGAGGTGTTCGTGTCACGCTTCATCGACCTGGCGAACAAGGAGAATGGCGATCCCATTCAGTACCTTGACGCTGCAGTGATCGACGGCGGCACCTCTGGACAATTTCTCGACAAGCCATGGCTTGCCGTTGATGTGCCGCGTGGTTCCGCCACATGCACCATCTCGACCAAGCAGGATGGTAAGACCGTCACGCAGACCATCCCGGCAGGAAACGTCTACATCGGCTACAGCGCGTTCGTAGGCGGCACCAACAACACGCACACCCAGATTCTGGTGGCGCGATCGACCGATTGCGGGCAGACCTGGACCAAGCCCACCAAGCTTTCCGAGAGCTACCAGGTCAATCAGGGGACCTCGATCGCGATCGACCCGACGAATGGGACGGTTTACGTCGCCTGGCGCCAGTTTTCGAGCACGAATACCCCGAATGCGGTTCTGGTAGCCAAATCGACGGATGGCGGCAATTCGTTTTCAAAGGTGACCACGGTCCAGTCGCTTCCTGACTTCAACCTGGCGACACCGGCCACGCCGGCTTTCTTCGATCAGGGTATTTCGAGCACGATGTTTCGCAGCAATGCCTACCCCACTCTCGGGGTGGATGGCAGCGGCGTCGTGTACCTGGCCTGGTCGCAACGCGGCGTCAATGGCAATGCCGATGCGCGCATCGTGCTCTCTACGTCGTCGAACGGCGTGAACTGGAGCGCTCCTACCCCGATTGACAACACCGCGATCATCGATACTGCGGGCACCAGCTTCACCCACGGCAGCCAGCTGATGCCGAGCCTCACTGTAGCCGGCGGCAAGGTGATGGTCCTCTACTACGATCAGCGCGAGGATCACACTGTCGGTCAGTACTCGCTGCTCAGGACTCCGGCGAACGACCTCTTCTACAGCGAAACCAGGGTGCCGATCTCGGGCGATGGCGGAACGCCGGATGCGTCCACCGCTATCTTCACGCCGTTCATCTCGGACGCCGGGCTCGGCACGCGCCACACGCTCGATGTACGCGTCAGCCAAGCGGACACCAGCCGTTCACCGCTCTTTCAATCTGCGTACGTCTCGCACTATCAGTTCGGCGTCTTCGACGGCCAGTCCAGCATGGATACCTCGCTGCACCAGTTCCAGTTGAATCCGCCCAACCTTCCGATGTTCCAGGGCGGCACCGTGCCGTTCATGGGCGACTATATCGAGATCGGCAATCGCGCCTTCCTGTCTCCGGCTGAGGCGAACAGCAACAACTGGCAGTTCAACGTTGGCACGAGCGGAAGCTCCGTCGGTTTCGCCTCCTGGACGTCGAATCAGGACGTTCGCCCGCCGGCGAACGGTGATTGGCAGCTGACCAACCCTGCCTGCCAGGTCGCTCCACTGGACGGATCACGCAATCAGAATATCTACTTCAGCCGCATCAGCCAGGGCTTCTCGTTCCTGGCGCCACAGCAGAACAAGCCACTGCGGACCGACCTGCAGCGCGCTTTCGTGCTCGACCTATTCAACTCAACCGACCAGCAGCACAGCTTCGCGCTCACTCTCCCGGCTCAACCTGCTGGAAACGGCTGGGCATCGTTCGTCGTTGCACCAACGCCGCTATCCAATCCGCTTCCCAGCGCTACGACGACGATCCATGTCACCCTTGCGCCGCGCTCGGGTGCAACGCGTAGCGTGTTCGCGCTCTCGACCAACGCAACGGCTCCGATCCAGGTGCGAGCGATTGAGATTCCGAATCCGGGTGCAGCCTCCGTCGCGGGCACGGCGCTCAGTGGGTTCATCGTTCTCAATGGCGATTCCACTGTTCCACCCCTAGTCAACCCCGATTCCGCCCCGGGTTTGCCCGGTATTCAGACGCTTGAGCTCTATACGCCAAACATCTCGAATCCGAATATCTCTAACCCCAATATCTCCAATGTCAACTTGGCCAACCCGAATATTTCCAACCCGAATATCTCCAATCCGAACATTTCCAATCCCAACATCTCCAATCCGAATATCTCCAATCCGAATATCTCTAACCCCAACATCTCCAATCCGAATATTTCCAATCCAAATATCTCGAATCCGAATATCTCCAACCAGAGCATTTCGAACACGGCCGTGAGCGACATCAACTACACGGTGACGAACAATGGCAACACGAACACGGGGTACCAGGTCAGGCTGGTTCAGTTGGCGTCTGTGCCGGGCAGTCCCAAGCTGCAGCTCATTCTGAGCCGCAACTACAACACTCCTGTCAGCCTGGGCTGCCAGTTGCTGCAGGAGAGTACGAATATCCCGATCGCGAACGTGGTCAACCCGACCACGATCAGCCCCAGCGATGTCGGTAGCAACACGTCCAACCTGCAAGATCCGGAGCAAAACCCGACTCTGCACCTCGCACCGGGCGAATCAGCAGTGATCACGATCCGCGGGTTCGTCGAGCAAAGCGAGATGCAGGGCATTTCCGATGCGATCGTGCCTGCCGTACTGGCTGAGGGACTGAGCGGGTCCGGCAATGCCGTGGCTCCACTTCGACTCTTGTCCCAGACGTTCAACTACATCCTGCAAGGGGAGCAGCACTCGTTCACGCTGACGCCCTTCGGCGGAACCGCACCCTATGTATGGTCTCCCGTGAGCCTGCCGGCGGGTTTCCTGCTCGATCCCGCGACCGGCACCGTAACCGTACCGTCGAATACCCCGGCCGGCCTGTATACCTTCTCCGTTCAGATCAAGGACGCAACCGGGGCCACCGCTATCCAGTCCTATTCGATCCTGGTCGTCGCGCCCCTGCAGATCACCACAAAGACACTGCCCGACGGCATCGCGGCGTCGCAGAACTACAGGACCAGCCTGGCTTCGACGGGCGGCACCAGCCCAGTAAGCTGGTCCGTTACGACCGGGCACACGCTTCCGACCGGCCTCGCTCTCTCCTCGTCAGGTGGCCTGGCCAGCAATGGGACGGCTCTCGTCGCAGGGAGCTACGACGTCTACGTGACGGTGACTGACAGCACTCCGGGCACCCCGCTGACCGCTTCGACAAAGCTGACGCTCCGCGTCAATCAGTTGCTGAGTGTCTCCTTCTCCTCTCTGCCAGACGCCGTCATTGGAGCCTTCTATGACGCCCCTCTCACATCAACGGGTGGCGTGACACCGTACGTCTGGTCCGTGTCGGGCAATCTGCCGGCTGGTCTGGCGCTGGGCACCTACAACAATGTGCCCGCGATCTACGGCACCCCTACAGCAGCGGTGAGCACCACCTTCACCTTGACGGTGCAGGACGCATCGAGCCCGAATCAGAGCGCGTCGTCCCTGCAAACAATCCGCGTGTCCAGCCCCCTGTCGATTACAACCGCCAGTCTGCCGAACGGAAGCGGCGGATCGGCCTACAACGCTGCGCTGGCAGCTACGGGCGGTCAACCGCCGCTGACCTGGTCAGTCTCGTCGGGCAGCTTGCCGGCTGGGCTAGCCTTGAACGCGACGACAGGCGCTCTCAGCGGAACACCGACGGGCTCCGGCAGCTTCCCGTTCACGGTGACAGTCCGGGATGCGAGCACACCGGCGCAGACCGCTTCGCACGCTTACACCCTCGTGATCACCCAACAGCTCACCTTGATCTTCACGGCCCAGCCAAGCAACTCGTCACCGGGCAGCCAGATCACCCCATCCATCAAGGTGCAGGTGCTCACAGCGAGCGGAGCGAACGTGCCGAACGCGACCGTGACCCTGACCATCGAGAGCAATCCGGGAGGATCGACCCTCACAGGATCCACAGTCGCTACGACCAGCAACAAAGGGATTGCGCTGTTTCCCAGTAACACGCTGAACAACTCGGGCGTTAACTACACGCTGCGAGCTACAGCAATCACCAGCACGGGCGCGACCGGCACAGTCGTCTCTGCTCCATTCTCGGTCCGGTAGGATTCCAGGGCCGCCCGATTGGTTCGGGCGGCTCTTGAACTCCTCCCGAGAATGGGTCAGGCTGCATCGCTCAACAAACTTGCCCATCGGCCACGTCCGTGGGACAGTGGAGCACAGGAATCCAGCCCTCCATGCAGGACACGTCAAGCTCTGATCGAATTACGCGCGCCATCTTCGAGCATGCGGCTGGTATCAGCCGTGAGCGCGATATTGCCGGCATCATCCGACTGAATGCGGACTTTGCGCGAGATCTGTCCGGAGCCGACCGGTGCAGCCTGTGGCTACTGGACCAGGAAGCTCACGAGCTCTGGACGAAGGTCGCGCATGGTGTCGAGCAGATACGCATCCCGGAAGGCCAAGGGCTGGTTGGCGCTTGCGTGCAGACGGATCAGGTAATCCTGGTAAACGATACGGCGAACGAAGGACGGCTGCTGCGCCGCGTGGACCAGTCGAGCGGCTATCGGACGGAGCAGGTGCTTTGCGTGCCTCTACGCACGGAAGGCCGCGTGATAGGCGCGCTGCAGCTGCTGAACAAGCCGAGCGGCTTCACCCCCGATGATGCGGAGTTGATGGGCCTGCTCGCGCACTTTGCAGCGAGCGCGATCGAGAGCGAGCGGCTGCGCCAGGATGCTGAAGGGGCGCGACTGCTGCGGCACGAGATCGACCTTGCGCGCGACGTACAGACACAACTTCTTCCCGTGCTCGAAGAGGAGATCGCAGGCATTGAATGCCACGGCTTCTGCCGCCCGGCCAAGATGGTGGGCGGCGATTACTATGACCTCATCCCATCCGAGAGCGGCTCGTTCGCCTTCACACTGGGCGACGTGTCTGGCAAAGGAATTCCCGCTGCAGTGATGATGGCGAGTATCCAGACACTGCTACGCAGCCTGCTTGAACGCGATGTGGAAGATCTTGCTGGCCTGATGAGCAGCCTCAATCGCACGCTGTATGCCAGTTCGACGCCGGACCGCTACTCGACTCTCTTCTGTGGCGTGATCAGTCGCGATCGTCGCGATCTACGCTACGTGAACGCAGGTCACATTCCGCCGCTGCTGTTGCACACGGACGGCTCGCTCGAGCCGGTGGAAGGAGGCGGGCTGCCGGTCGGCATGGTGCCGCAGTGGAGCTACGAGCAGCACAGGGTCGCGCTTGAGCCTGGCGACATGCTGGTCGTCGTTTCCGATGGCATCATGGAAGTCCGCGACCGCGAAGGAGAGTTCTGGGATGAGGCCTGCGTGTCGGCTGCGGTGCGCGAGCACGGCGCGAGGTCTGTGCCTGAGCTGTCGCAAAAGCTGTGTGCCCTGGCCGACCAGTACGCCAACGGGGCGGATCAGTACGACGACATGACTGTGGTCGCTGTGCGCGTCTCCTGACGCCTGCATCAGCTGAGTTCGACCGTCTCCCCTTCCACAGCAAGATCCGTCGCCGGAAATTCGCAGCGCGCCTCTGCCAGGATGCGCTCGAGTGCCACATCGTCGTGCGTCGGATGATGATGAAACAGGATCAGCCGCCCGACGCCTGCGCGACGTGCTACCTCGGTCGCATGCAGCCAGTGCGTGTGGCCCCATCCTCTATGCTGCTCATACTCTTCCGGCGTGTACTGGGCATCGCAGACCAGCACATCTGCACCCACTGCGGCACGGACGAGCGACGCATCGCATTCCGGGTCGCCATGCTCATGATCGGTGGCGAAGACGAACGACCTTCGGCGGCAGTCCAGGCGATAGCCCACCGATCCCTGTGGGTGATGCAGGGGGAAGTTCGTCACCCGCGTTGTGCCGAAGTGAAGCTCCCGGCCCGCCACGCAAACAAACCGCCTGGCTGCAGGCAAGGTGGAGAGGCGAATGGGATAGTACGGGGGAGCCATTTGTGCTTCGAGGATCTTCGACGTCCGCTCCGGCGCACTCGCGGCATAAATGGTGATTGAGTGATCTGGAGAGTACAGTGGCGCGAAAAATGGAAGCCCCTGGATATGATCCCAGTGAAAATGTGTCAGAAATAAGTGCAAATTCAGAGGGCGCCCCTCGGCTGCGGATAGGAGGGTTGCGCCGAGCTGCCGTGCACCGCTGCCAGCGTCGAAGATCAGCGTCTCGCCAGAGTCGAGTTCTACCTGGAGGCACGGTGTATTGCCACCCACGCCAGCATTCCATGGATCGGGAGTGGGCAGAGCGCCGCGAACCCCCCAGAACTTGACCAGCATCCGGTATCGCCCTTTCCTCAGAAGCTGGCTTTTAGCAGAATGGAGCGAGTGTGACAGGCTGCGGTAGGCGCGTCAATAACCATAGACAGCTCTGAGCTGGCCGCAAGCGCTCAGCGTTCATTACGGTCACAGAACATGACATAGGTCCCAGATAGCTGGGCTTAGTGCCTCGTCTGTGGCGCCGGCCGGAATGGATTGGGCACTTCGGTCGACGAGTGCGTGCCGTTCAATCGCGCACACACTGCAAATTCCGCGTCCGCCTGCTGAGTTAACCCACGGCGGCGGTAGACCTGGCCCAGCTTGAAATGCAGCGCCGAGGCGGATGGTGCGAGGTGCGTCGCTTGCTCGAGCTCACGTTGAGCATTCGCCAGATCGCCTTTTCCTTCGTACGCGCGCGCCAGCCGCTCGTGAATCGTCGCATTTTCCGGCGCGAGGCTGGCAGCGCGTGTGAGCGCCTGCACAGCGCCTTCGGTATCTTTTTCTGTGGCCAGGAGATCACCAAGGTTGAGGTAGGGCTGCGCGTCTGTCGGCTGAGCGCCTTGCCATGCAACCGCAAGCTGGAAGGCTTTCTTCGCATCCTGCGTTCGCCCGAGCCCCTGGTAGGAAAGCCCGAGATTGTCCTCGGCTGCCACATCCTGCGGCCGCAGGGATAGCACGTGCTCGAAGCTGGCGATGGCCTCCTCGAAGCGATTCTCGTTGTATTTCGTGCGCCCAAGCAGATACCAGGCTTCCGCGTCCTGCGGCCTCTCCGTTGTTACGGCCGTGAACCACTTATCCGCATCGGCGAAGTCGTTGAGCAACACGTAGTCCGAAGCGACAGCTCGCAGGTCTTCAGCGCTCGGCCGCTGGTACTTCGCGCCTGCAGTGTAGGCATCCAGCGACTCGCGCGGCTTCTGCTGCCGCAAGAACACGTAGCCCAACAGGAAATGAGCTTCCGCTTCGGAGGGGTGCTGGACGAGATAGCGGGAGAGAGCTGCTTCCGCCTCAGGCAGTTGCCCTGCCTGCACCATGGAGCGAATACTGTTGAGCGAATTATCCGCTGGTGCAGAGGTCTGTTGGGCGAGCGCCGCTGAAGCGAGCAGCAGAATGCACGCTGCTCTGCTGAAGAGCATCAGGCAATCACGTTTGAAGCGCATCACTTCTTCTTCTCTGGGGCAGCGCGATGCGTGCTGGCGGTTGCGTCGTGGGCAGCTGGCGAACAGGTCGGGCAGAGCTCGCCAGTGATGCCATGCCCCTGCTCGACCGTGTAGATCCGATCCACTGCCGGCAAGGTGAGCTTCTCAATGAGACCGCCGGGCCAGCGTATCTCGACCGCGTCCACGTGTGCAGCATCGCCAAGCCCAAAGTGCACGCGTGGATCGTTCGACGAAGCGAAGCTGCCGCCGCTCAGCACGTCTCCGTGTTGTCGAGCTTTTTCCGTCGTCACCCAAACGCTTGCACCCGTCGCATCGCGTGGCGCACCAGCGCCGCCGACGAGCCGGAATTCGACCCAATGGTGCCGATCCGCACTGACATTGCGCAACAGAGTGGGCGAAACATCAAGGTTGTTCAGGACGACATCAACCTTGCCGTCGTTGAATAAGTCCCCATAGGCTGCTCCGCGCGCCGGGATCACCGAGGCCAAGCCGGTTCCCTGCACTGCGGGCACAAGCGAGAATCGGCCCTCGCCAAGGTTCCGAAGGAGCAGCGGGCGCTCAGCGAAGCTGGTCCCCCAATCATTCTGATCGACCTGGCGGTACACATGCCCACTTGCAAGGAAGATGTCCTTCCATCCGTCGTTGTCGTAATCGAAGAAGCCGTTCCCCCAGCTCAAGAATGGAATCGTGTCTTTTGCAACGCCGGATTCGTAACTCACGTCTGTAAAGTTTAGGTCTCCGTCATTGCGGTAGAGCACCTTGTAATCATCAGAGAAGTCGCTGTTCAGGATGTCCAGCCGCCCTGCATTGCGAATGTCACCCACGGCGATACCCATGCTTGCCGTTTCGCGTCCATCGTGATTCACGGCATAGCCGGATTCGAAGCTGAGATCTTCGAACGTGCCATCACCCTTGTTGCCGTACAGATAGTTGGGTGTAGAGTCATCCGCGACCAATAGTTCCGGCCGGCCGTCGTCATTCAGGTCGACGAACAACGAGGTCAGCCCGTAGTAGCCAGGCTTATCCGACACCCCGGCTTTGTCGCTCACATCTGTGAACCTGCCATTGCCGTCGTTGTGAAAGAGGTGATCGTGCTCACCACGCAGTCCGCGTGGTCCGCAGAAAACACTCGCACCCCGATATTGACAGTAGTTCGAGACGACCGCATTCGATCCGGCCACAGGAGGATTTCTGAAGTCGTACACCGTGTACCCGGGCACAAACAGGTCGAGCTTCCCGTCACCGTCGTAGTCACCAAAGGTCGGCCCCGTGGACCAGCCGCCCAGCGCGACGCCCGCCGACTCTGCTATGTCCGTGAACGTGCCGTCATGGTTGTTGTGAAAGAGTCGGTTTTTCCCCACGTTGGTGACGTACAGATCCGGCCAGCCATCATTGTCGTAGTCCGCAGCCGCGACACCAACACCCCAGCGATCATTTTGAACGCCTGCTTTTGCCGACACATTCGTGAAGGTACCGTCATGATTATTGTGGAATAGCGCGGCGTGCGGCGGCTCGGCGTGTCCATTCATCGCGTCATAGGTCATGCCGTTGACCAGGTAGATGTCGAGCCATCCGTCCCTGTCGTAGTCAAGCAGAGCCACGCCACCTCCAAGCGACTCCACGATCAAGCTTTTCTCCGGTGAGCCGCCTCGATAGCGCCATGCCGCAAGACCCGCTTCACTGGAAGCGTCTTTGAACACGGTCGGTCCCGTCTCGACGAAGCCGCCAGCCGTAATCGGCCGATGCTTCGCATCGTGCACTGGCGCATAGACGCCCCCCGTGCTGGCGCCCCCGGCAGGAGCAGGCGCCTGCTGCGCGCTGCAAAGAGCAGCCGCGACACACACCCACACAAGCGATGTTCGTACGAACCAACGCCTCGGCTCTTCGCGTGATGAGAGCAGGACGCGCCGCTGCCAACACTGCTTAGTGAGCACCGCTCTTGATGTCGATCGATTCATTCGCTTGTGCGGCAACGTGTTCGCTCGCCTCCCGCTGCAGGCGGCCATAGGTGTGCATCTCCTCCTGCGCGGCAGCCGCCTTGCCCTGGGCGCGGTAGACCGAAGCGAGCAGGAAGTGGATCGAAGGCTCGCGCGGCGAGTCTTTTTCTGCGAGTTCGAGGTCAGGCAAAGCCTCACTGTGTCGGTTGAGTTTCACAAGAGCCCTTGCCCGCTCCACGCGCGCCTGCATCAGCCGAGGGCACAGCGTCACAGCCTGGTTCAGTTGAGACAGCGCATCCTCGGGTGGACCGTTCTGCTCAAGGATGGTGTTGCCCAGCTTCCAGTGAGCGGTGCAGTTATTGGGATCGTGCGCCAGACCTGCCTCAAACTCTGTCTTGGCTGAATCCCATTTGCTAAGCGCCCAATACGCGTTCGCCATGTGCAGATGCGGCGACGATCGATCCGGCGCCAGGTCCACGGCCTTCTTGTATTCGACGAGCGCGCCATCGTAGTTCTTCATGCTCTCGTCGATCTCTCCCGTCACTTCGTGAGCCACGACTGAGTTGGGATCGATCTCATTGATCTTCGTGAGTGATTCTTCGGACAACTGCAGATACGTATTTCCAAGCAGATACCAAGCCTCCTGGTCGCGCGGATTCTGCGTTGTGTACGCCTTCAGCAAGGTGATCGCCTGATCGTACTTGCGCTCACGGATCAGGACCTTGGCCATCGAGACCTGCACGAGTGCATCCTGCGGATTGGCATTGAGAGCGACCTGCAGCGGCGCCTCGGCCTTCTCGGCCTCACCGAGTTCGAGATAACTCATCCCCAGCATGGCCGAGGCGGTCGGCATCTGCGGGTTCAGCTTGAGGCCGGTAGCCAGCGTGTCGGCCGCATGGCTGTAGTCGTGCCGATTGAAGTAGAGGCGCCCGAGATTGTTGTAAGCCGCTGCCAGGTGCGGCGCGAGACGAATCATCGAACGATACTTCGCAATTGCTGTGGTCTCGTCGCCCTGCTTTTGCGCCGCCTGTGCGTCGGCGTACAGCCGCTGCACCTCCGGTGTGACCTCGTCGTCCTGCGCGTGAGCGGAACGCCACGCAGCTGTCGGGAGGGCCGTCGCAAGCAGAAGAAGTGCAAGGGGAGCGACTCTGGAGCGCATTGTGATGCGGCCAGGGATGAGCATCATGACACCGAATTATAGAGCGGCAGCAAAGAGAAGGCCGGACTGATTTACCAGTCCGGCCAGTTGTCCCAGGGAGGGCAACGCTGACTTAGAACTCGATTCGGAACTGCACCTGTCCCTGTCGGTTGCTGTTGCTCTGGTTATGGTTCGTCAGTTGACCGAAGGTGCTGTCGCTTCTGTTAGTGTCCGGGCCGTTGAGGATTGCACGGTTGAACAGGTTGAAGTAATCGACCTGCAGGATGCCCTGAAAGCGCTCACCGAAGTAGAAGTGCTTACGGACGTTGGCGTCCTCGTTGTAATACGCCGGGTTGCGCAATTCCGAATAGTTCCGCTTGGCATTGCCCAGGACGTATTGCGACGGAGTGGCCACGAAGGCGTCCGTGTTGAAGACCTGCGGGTTGGTCTTGGTGTTTGGGTACTGAACGAGCGCCTTCTTCTGGCTGCTGGCAGAGAAGGTCTTCAGCCCCACGCCGGGCACACGGTTTGGCCTGTTGAAGCCATTCGGGAAGGGCGTTCCGTTTTCGTTCACACCGAAGGCGGTGCCCGATTCGTAGTCCAGAATCCAGCCCACCTGCCAGCCACCCAGCAGCTGGCCGGTCACCCCGTGATTGTTGAAGTGCGCCTTGCCAGGTCCAATCGGCAGCTCGTAAGTACCGCTGACCTTCAGGGTCTGGGGTTCGTCCGAGTTTGACACTGCCCACTCGGCGCTCTGGTTGTACTTGTTGATCCCGCCTGCGGTGAAGCTGCTGAATCCGCTGCTGGTGTTGTCCATCAGCCGCGAGAGCGTGTAACCCGCGAGGAACGAGAGGCCGTTGGTGAACCGCTTCTCTGCCTGGAACTGCAGAGACTGGTAATAGGTCGTACCAGAGGATTCGAAGTTGTTCTGAATGTTGGAGTACTGCGGGTACGGCACCAGCGACTGAGCGACAGTAGCCGAACCACCAAAGTCGTTGACGAAGTTGGCGTATGGAAGCGTGAAACCCTCCGATTGGGCGCAGCCGCTCTGGAAGCTATCAGTCAGGACAGAGCCGTTGACATTGTCGGAGCAGGTGCTGATCACACTACCATACTGACTGAGATACTTGGGATCCAGCTGGTTGATCGGGTTCAGATTGCTAGGCAGGTGGATCACACGGTTGCCGACCCACGCTACCTGCAAGAAGGTGCTCCACGGCAGCTCGCGCTGCACGTTGAAGTTCCACTGCTGACTATATGGAGCGTAGCCGTAGGTTTTGCTGAGCGCGTGGATTGTGTTGCCCACGCCAAGCCCCGGGCTGAATGGAGTGGGCGCAGGGTTGGGCAGCTGATTCGCATCCCAACTGCCGAATGAAGAGGTGTTGTTGCCAGTGCTGTTGCGGCTGAACGAACCGACGAGCAGGTTGCCGTAATTCACGGCCACCTTATTGGTTCCGTACTCGTAGGCGCCTCCGTTCAGGAAAGCGATCGAGAATCCGGCCTGCACCACGGTTTTGTTGTTGATCTGGTACGCGAGGCCGAGGCGGGGGCCAAGGTGACCGTAGTGGATGTCCGCTCTGTCGTAACCAGCGCAGCCGGTGCAGGAACCCAGCCTGGTCGCCGCTCCGGCACGCCCATCCGCTGCCGGATTCAAGCCAGGGTGATTCGGATCAAAGAACACAACGAGGTTGTGGTTCTCAGTGAAAGGCGCCTGGATGTCCCAACGCAGGCCGACGTTCAGCGTCAACTTCGGCGTGAGCTTGATGTCATCCTGGATATAGGGAGAGATTGCGAAGTTCCGCAGACGCAACTCTTGCGAGTTGCTGCGATTTGCGGAGTTTGGCAGGCCCAGCAGGTAACTTGCAAATGCGCTGCCCGTATTGTCCAAATTGCTCGGATCTGCCGTCTGCTTCTGGCTGAAGTTAAACTGACCACCGGCTGTCTGCTCTTCGTTGTCGTCCTGATAGGAGCGGCGGAATTCTCCACCGATATTGAACGTGTTCCGTCCCTTGCTCCATAGGTAGTTGTTGACGATCGCGATGCCCAGCTTGCGGTTGATCGACTGCAGCCATGCGCCATCAGTACCCCAATTGGTGAGCTGGTGATTACCGTCGAAGGTGATATTCGGAGGAATGACACCCTGCTGAACGGCCGGGAAGCTGAACTTGGTCTGGTTGAACTGATTGTTAACTTCGCCGATCCAGCCGAAGCCGGCCGTCATGACGAGGTTGGAGGTCAGCGTGTTGTTGTAGGTCAGCAGAAAACCGCTGCCCTTGGCCGGCTCAAATTTTTGGCTGTTCAGCGGGTTGGGTGAAAGCACGAAGTCCCGATTCGGATTCCCATCGAAGCTGTAGTTGCTAAACGTATTCCGCCATTGGCTATAGTGCAGACTCTGGCGTGCGTTCAGGTTCTGATCGATGGTGAAGCCCCACACGTGCTGAATGTGTGGGTTGATGAACGGTGCGTAGCTGCGGTTCGAATCAAGGCCGGGGCGATCTGGATCGGGGAGGTACTGCAGAAGAGAGGCCGAGGTTGGGCTGATACGACCCATCGGAATCACATTGCCGGGGAACTGCTGGCCGGTGAGCGGATCGAAGATCGGGATGACATTACCGCTATCATCGACGAAGTCACCGAAATCTCCGGTCTTCTCCCGTGCGGTCGGCACTGTGTTTGCCGCAGTGGCCAGGCTGTTCTGCTTGTACCACTCCTGGCTGTAGTGGAAAAAAGTCTTGTCCCTGCCGTTGTAGACCTTCGGGATCCAGACCGGACCGCCAACGGTAAAGCCGTAGTTGTTCTCGTGATCCGTAGGGATCCCGGGATGGGACGTCCAGTACTTGTTGTTGAAGAAGCCCGTGGAGTCGAAGAAGCTGTTGCGATTGATCTCAAACAGATCGCCGTGGAACTTGTTTGTCCCTGAGGCCATCTGGTAGGTCAATGCGCCCTGACCGAGGCCGAACTGCGCGGAAAAGGTCGAACGTTCGACGCGGAACTCCGAGACCATCTCGAACGGCGGGTTGAAGTTCGTCGTGTAGCCTTCGGTCTCCGGCTGCGGCGCAGGGATGCCGTTGTAAAGAATCTCCTGCTCGAAGTCGACACCGCCACCAATGCGATGCGAGAACGTGCTGCCCGTGGTGCCGGGCGCGAGGAACTGCAGCTGATCGATTTGACGGCCGCGGCCGCTCACCTGGTTTGGCAGCGACGCGACGACCTCAGGCTCGATCGTCGATCCAAGCTGCGGGGCGGTGGTGTTCAGCGCGATCGGGTTCGCCGTGATCTCGACCGTTTCATTGGCAGCGCCGTTCGGCAAGGTAAAGTTGATGGTCGAGATCACTGTGACTTCGACATTCACCTTGTTCTGCACGGAGCGCTTGAAGCCGGTCTTCTCGACGGCCACGTCATAAACGCCGGGCGTAAGACCCGTGAACGAGTAGGTACCCGCGCCGGTCGTGACGGTGTGGTTCTTGACCGCGGTGCCTTCGTTGGTGATGGTGACGCCCGCGTCGGGGATCACGGCGCCGGACTGATCTGTCACGGTTCCAGTGATGCCGGCGTTCGCCTGTGCAAGCGCCGTGCGTCCAGCAAGAAGCAGGAGGCACAGGGCAAGGACGTAATAAGCGCGTGCCAGGACAGACGAGCGCCTGCCGCGTTCAGGGTAGTGGGTGTTCACAATGGCCTCCTCAAAACAGCGCAGTGGGACAAAACGATTCCAGCGTTGCGGCAGTTGACTGGCTGCCTGCGAAACGCAGCATTTGTGTGTGTGTTAACGCTCACACAACTGGCTGGCGAAAACCCTAAGTCTGGCCCGATCTTGTTGTCAAGTGAATTCGCCAAACCCGCCCCAGCGTTCCCTCCCCAGCCATCGGTGTCCCCACGTCGGATCGTTCCAGGACCGCTTCCCGCAGTGTGTAGCTCCGCGGGCAGACGACTCTTTTTCCTCCTGTGGCGCCCATGGAAAGCAGCACGTCCGAGTGCCCGATTCGGCTGTTGAGGTTCCCGCGAAACTCTCCGTCGAGACCCCTCGCCCGGATGGCCGAGGCGACTGGCAAGAAGCCTGCTGGATGCTTAGGGAAGATCGAGGATTCGCAGTTCCGATTGACGTGAACGACGGCCCTTCATGCTGGCCATGTACCAGTTCCCGGCTCTGCGCCCGGATAGACCGTGGGCAACGAAGGTCTGATGTGGAAGGCGTGGCGCTATTTTGCCTGCAAGAGGTTTCCATACCCGACGATGATGGTCGACAGAATGAGCAAGAAAAGCCCTGACCCAACCAGAGTCCGGGTCCGTCGACTTGTGTCCCGCCATTCATGCAGTGCGATGCCCCACAGAGTGGCGAAGATGATGATGCTGGCCATGTGCAGAGTCCAACTTGAGAAGTCGTATTGCCCCATCTTCGTCTGCCCCATGGAGTAGAAGAAGAACTGGAAGTACCAGATCACCCCGGCAAGGCTCGCAAGCAGATAGTTCCGCAGAAGCACGTCAGGCGGAATACGTGATGCCTGCTGGGGATCGCGCCTGTCTGCTTCCATCCTGGTCTCGCCCGTTGCCACAGTGCTGCCCATGGGGTTCGATCCGGGAGCGCCAAGAAACTGCGCTGCCGATCTGTTCCGGATGATGAGCACGGCCGACCAGATGAAGTTTGTGATGAACCCTCCCCAGAGAACGACAACAAGCACAGGAAGATTCTGCCAGAGGGCCGGGCGATGCTGAGCCAGGAGCGCACTGCGCGTCAGCGCAGCCAGGGGCTTTCCTGCTGCAAGGCCGTACGCAAAGCAGGAACTCATGACGCCGGCAAAGATCGCAACGGCCAGGCCCTTGCCAAACGAGAAGTCGCGCTCACCCAGGGCGGCTTTATCGACTGCCGAGACTTCCCTTTCCTTGGAGTATCCGGCCATGCCATTGACGGCAATCGCGAGAAGGCACACTGCCACTCCCAGCAGGATCATGCGACCGCCGCTCTGATGAGCGATGGTGACGATCTGCCCGCTGACCAGCGGAGGCATCAGTGTTCCGAAGGCCGTGCAGAAACCCAGCGCAATCGCATACCCGAGCGCGATGCCGAGATAGCGGATCGCCAGACCAAACGTGAGGCCGCCGACGCCCCATAGAATGCCCCAGAAGATCGCGGTCTTGACCACACTTGGCGGAGCGGCCCCGAGCAATGACGAGAGGTGCGGCACAAAGATCGACCCGAGAACCAGCGGCGCGACAATCCACGCGGCGAAGCCCTGAATGATCCAGTAGATCTCCCACGACCAGCGCTGGATGGGCCGGAACGGAATGAAGTTGCTCGCGGATGCTAAGCCGCCGATCCAGTGATACATCACGCCGAGCAGAGGATTGGTTCCCAAGAGTGCACCTCAGGCCCAGATGTCGACGCAAGCGCCATGTCCGAACCGCTGAACATCGTAGCCCACGGGTGAACGCAATCCTAAAAGAACCCTCTACTGAATATCGGTCGACGCGTCTACACTCTCCATGCTGCAAGCAGCGAGGCTCAGGAGAACGAGCGACGTGGACGACGCCTTAGGAAAGCTCGACGGCTTCCTCATCGAAACCATCCTGCGGATTGCAAACATCACGATGGTTCCGCGTGACCGCGTATGCGCCTTGCTCGCGAAGTGCAACATACACTTCGAGGAGTGTATGAGCGACGCTCCGCTGCATGAAGGGCTGGTCCCCTTTTACGCCGAACTAGCTTTGACACAAACAGCCATCAAACACCGCATGTGCGCGGTGACCATTCTGTTTCTTGCGGGACCGGAAGCGCCGTACACCGGCGGTCACGCCATCCCCGTCGATGGCGATGGGGTTTTTCTCCGGTGAGCCCGAGCATGCGCAACAGCGAACTGCCTGCGATCGTAGCGATCGACCTGGGCGCGGAGAGTTGCCGCGTCTCGACGCTTGAGTGGATTGGCGAGACCCCTCGAGTCCAGCTTGTGCACCGCTTTCCGAATGCACCGGTTTCCCTGGGCCACTCTCTGGTGTGGGACCTTGACCGGATCCTGCTTGAACTGCGCGCCGGCGTGACGCGCTGCGCTGAACAGGTCTCGTCGAAAATCGCTTCGATCGGCGTCGATGGATGGGCCGTTGATTATGTTCGGCTGGATAGCCATGGGTCGCCACTACATGCGCCATTTTGTTATCGCGATCCGCGCACCGAGGTGATTGCGATTCAGCTGCAAAGGCGCTGTTCGAACGTGGACTTGTTCGCGCTCAGCGGCGTTCAGCCGCAGCGTATCAATACTCTCTTTCAGCTGCTCGCGGACGAGGCCTCGGGCCTGTCGCCATCCACACCATGGGTCACACTACCCGAGTACGTGCTCATGACACTCGGCGGCCAACGTGTGGCCGAATACACGAACGCGACTCACACGGGGCTGGTCGATCCGAAGCGCCGGACCTGGAGTCGCGAGCTGTTCGAGATCAGCGGCCTGGACAGCAGCGCCCCGCCCACGATGGTCGATACAGGCACCGACATCGGCATGCTCTCCGCCACATTCAGCGACATGGCGGCGCTTCGCGGAACGCGGCTAATAGCAACGGCCTGTCATGACACGGCTTCCGCCGTCGCCGGTATTCCGCTCGGCGGCGACGGCTGGGCGTACATCAGTTCGGGAACGTGGTCGCTGGTCGGCACGCTGCTGGATGAAAGCATCATCACAACCGACGCACAGGTAGCCGGCTTCACCAATCTGGGCGCCGCTGGCAATCGCATCTGTTTCCATCGCAACGTGAATGGCATGTGGATGCTACGCCAGGTGATCCAGCAGCTTTCTTCACCAGGTGGCACGTGGTCCATGGCTGAACTTCTGGCTGCGTGCGAAACGCTGGATCCACCTGAACACCTGCTGGATGTCGATGATCCCGCCTTGCTGCTGCCGCATAACATGGCGGAGCACATCAATGCGCAACGGCGTGCACGTGGGGCATCCCCCATCGACGAGACGAGCCGGTCTGTGCCCGCGTTCGCCAGCCTGATCTTTCACAGCCTGGCCGCACGATACGCGGAGGTTTTGAGCGATCTGCAGCGTATCGCTGGGAAACGCATGAAACGGCTTGCGATCGTCGGCGGAGGAAGTCAGAACAAGCTGCTTAACCAGCTGACGCAACAGGCGACCGGGCTGGAGGTCGTTTGTGGAGTGGCCGAAAGCTCAACGATCGGGAATTTCGCCGTACAGCTCGCAACCCTGGAAGGGCACCAGAACTCCCGTGAGAGAATCGCCCACTGGGCCAACGTCCTTACCGCTCCGGACGAGTGTTGATATGCGCATCTCGCTTTTTGTCGCTTGCTATAACGACACACTGTTTCCGAGTACAGGCAAGGCCGTGGTTTCGCTGCTCGAGCGCCTCGGGCATACGGTGGACTTCCCACTGCAGCAAACATGCTGCGGGCAGATGCACTTCAACACCGGCTACTGGCAAGAGGCGTACCCGATTGCGAAGCGGTTCATGGATGTGTTTCGCGACGCTGAGGCCGTTTGCATTCCATCCTCCTCCTGCGTTGCCATGATTCGTGACGCGTACCTAACACTGGCTGAACGCAACCACGATGCACGCATGCAGGAAGACCTCGCAGCCGTCTTACCGCGCGTGCATGAGTTCACAGAATTGCTTGTGGACCGGCTCCATGTGGAGGATGTGGGCGCCTACTTCCCTCATCGTGTGACTTATCACCCGAGTTGTCATAGCCTTCGCAGTCTCTGCCTGGGCGACAAGCCGATGCGGCTGCTGCGCAAGGTGCGCGGCCTGGAGCTCGTCGAGCTGGAGAACGCCGACCGCTGCTGCGGTTTCGGCGGCACGTTCGCAATAAAGAACGCCGAGGTCTCGACTGCCATGCTGGGGGACAAAGTGCGCGCGGTGCAGAACACGCGGGCGGAGTACTGCACTGCCTGCGACAACTCCTGCCTGATGCACATGGAAGGCATGCTGCACCGGCAGTTCGCCGGTGTGCAAACCGTACACATCGCAGAGCTGCTCGCTTCCGTGGCGCCGCATTGAGTCTTGTTCAGTTGAACTCGCGCGGCACCGACTCCTTCCCAGAGGCTGCGGCCATTCTCTTGCGCGAGTCGCAGCTACGGAAGAACGTGGCGCACGCCACCGATGTGATCCAGAGCAAACGCGCCGCGCTAGTGGCTGAGAAGCAGGACTGGTCGGCGCTTCGTGATGCGGGCGCGGCCATTCGCGATGAGAGCCTGCGGAGGCTGGATGTCTACCTGCAGCAGTTTGAGCAGAACTGCATCGCGGCCGGCGGCGTGGTGCACTGGGCAGCCGATGCTGCCGAAGCACAGCAGATCGTCCTCGGGCTACTCCGCGAACAGCACGTCGACGAAGTTCTCAAGATCAAGTCGATGACTTCGGGAGAGATCGGACTCAACGAGTGGCTCGAGCGGCACGGAATCCAGGCGCACGAGACCGATCTGGCGGAGCTGATTCTTCAGCTTAGCCGGGATCAGCCTTCGCACATCGTCGTTCCGGCGCTGCACAAGAACCGGCAGCAGATTCGCGATCTGTTTGCCCGCGCCATGAACCTGCCCGATCTTTCCGACGATCCCCATGCACTTGCAGCGGCAGCGCGCGACTATCTTCGTGAGAAGTTCCTGCGCGTGAAGACGACCATCTGTGGAGCCAACTTCCTGATCGCGGAGACGGGCGGCATCTGCATCGTGGAGTCTGAAGGCAACGGGCGCATGTGCCTGACGCTCCCCGACACGGTCATCGCGATCGCCGGCATCGAGAAGGTCATCCCGCGTCTGATTGACCTCGGAGTTCTGCTGCAGACGCTGCCGCGCTCTGCGACGGGTGAACGAATGAACCCCTACAACTCTGTCTGGAATGGCGTCATTCCCGGCGATGGTCCGAAGCGCCTCCACGTCATTCTTCTCGACAACGGTCGCAGCGGCATTCTGGGCGACGCACTGGGTCGACAGACACTACGCTGCATCCGCTGTGGCGCATGCCAGAATGCCTGCCCGGTCTACCGGCAGACCGGCGGACATGCTTACCAGTCGGTGTATGGCGGTCCCATCGGCGCGATCCTCACACCGCAGCTGCTTCACTTGCAACATGGGCAGTCGTTGCCGTACGCCTCGTCCCTTTGCGGAGCGTGTTACGAGGTCTGCCCGGTTAAGATCAACATCCCAGAAGTCCTTACGTATCTCCGGTCACGTGTCGTGCGCCAGGGCGGCGGCAAGCTGCGCTCCGTCTTCGATCAAGAACGGATTGGCATGAAGGTGCTGGCCAGAACCTTTCTTGCGCAGCGACGTTTCGAATTTGCGCAGCACATGGCCAGGACAGCGCAGTCGCCGTTTGTGAAGCGTGACGGATATATTCATTCGCTGCCCGGAATGGCCGGCCGATGGACCCTCTCACGGGACCTGCGTGCGCTACCGTCTCAAACCTTTCGAGAGTGGTGGACGGCCAGGCAGCACGGGGGTTCATCGGTGTGAGCCGCGAGACCGTCCTCAAAAATATCTCGACCGCGATGCAAACAGGAGCAAGCGATGCGCAAGGTCCTCACCATGCACCGATTGCCACGCCGTCCCACGCAGCAGAGGAGGTCACGGCTCTCTTTATTGAGCGGTTGGAGGAGTATGAAGCACGGGTTTTCCGCGCCTCACCCCTCGATCTGCGTGCAACGATCGCGCACGTCCTGCACGAGTCTGGAAAGACACGCATGCTAGTTCCACCTGAAATACCGGCAGAGTGGCTGGAGCCTTCAGTCTGTTGGGTGATCGACCAGTGTCTTCCAAACGATGAAATCGAGTCGTTCGACGGGGTGTTGACCTCGGCCACTGCCGGTGTCGCGGAATCCGGCAGCATCGTTCTGCGGCATGGCCCATCGGAAGGCCGTCGTGTCCTGACCTTGCTGCCCGATTACCATCTCTGCGTTCTCATGACATCGCAGATCGCTCCGTCCTTGCCCGCCTGTATGACCCTGCTCGCGCAAGAGAAGAGCCTTCCCATCACGTTCATCTCAGGGCCTTCCGCCACCGCCGACATCGAAATGACGCGCATCAAGGGCGTTCATGGGCCGCGTTTCCTCGATGTTGTTCTGGTCCGCGATTACCCCTGAGCGGCAGCTTGCGAGCTGGCACTCGGGCCCGCTTGCGCGCAGGCAGTCACGGGAAACCGAGCCGCCATTGATGTTGGCCTGCAGCGAGTAGCTATAGATCACCCCTGGCCCGACCGTCGAGTCCTGAACTCCCCCGAGACCGCTGGCTGTCGGCGCAAAGGATGCGCTGCTGAATGCGCAGTATCGTACGTGACCGATGCTGAGAGCGGGCTGTCGGCGGACGCTCCGGTCGCCTTCGTCGTCAAGTTCACAGTCAACCGTTTGCAGTCGCGGTGACCGAGCTGCCAGCCACGGACTGGATCGCGCTCGCTAGAGCGGCGGCGATTGCAGCACTGCCTTAATTGTGTCCGAAGCTAACGGTCGCGACCTGACCTTCAACGCTCGCCCTGGCGGACCCGGAGTCATAGACCGTGTAAAGAGATCATGAGCCCAGTCAGAGTGCCGCCTGACGAAGTCGCCTTGAAGTCTGGCGTACTGTGGCAGAGCTTACTGCAGCCGCCTTCTGCGATCGTCGCAGAAGGCGAGAGTGCATCGTTCGCAGCCAGACCGGTGGCAAGGCTCGTTGTGCTGATGGTCGTGCCAGACAAGGTGGCGCTCACAGGTGTGCCACTGGCATTCAGCCCATTCGTGAGCGCCTGAGCTACAGTGATTGATGTGCTGCCTTGGAAATGTTGGTACTTGCTGTGAAGCCGTTGACCGTGAATGGCGACGGTGCCGCCGTCGTTGGCAAAGCGGCTGCTCGTGGGTGTGCTGCCAATCTGGGTAGGCGGCCTCGGAACCGGAGATCGTCGCGGGATCCGGTCCGCTGGTCGCGACACCTGCACCTAAGTGCTTTGCTCTGAGCCTCCGATTGGATGCTGCCGGTTGCCGCTGTGGGAGGAAACGGTCGCTAGACCATTATCAGTTCCCGACAGGACACGTTGCCGGCTGTCGTAGGTAAGAGACCGTGATGGCAGCCTCGTCCTTCGAGAAGGTAGGGTGGCCCTTACTCGCGCATACAGAGGCAGCCTTTGAAGCTCTACTTGCTTTCAGACGATCCTCTGTCCAGCTTTCGTACGCTGCTCGCCGGCCCTCTGCGACTCGGAAGTAATGCACAGCTCAACGGCCTGATGAGAGCGGAGGCTTCGTCGAACCGGTGGGAGTTGATTTGGGGGGGCTCGCTACAGGTTTCACCTCAAGGCACTCACTGAGATAGGGCCTGGGTCACCAGGACTTCGATAGAGGGGATGGCCTGGTCTAGCAAAACTGCCCTTGGTGCTTCCATTTGCCTTAGCTCCTGCAGATCGTCATTCGCTGTTGATCGGGGAAGAGTGGCCTTTCGTGCCAGCGCGTCGAGAGCTCCGAGTCCGATCGTCGCAGCGCGGCTGAGATCGCGAGAGACCGGAACAAGCTCTGCCGTCAGCGCAGACTTTGGCAATACCGGCTGGAGCGTGCGGTTGTTCTCAGACCACTGCGTCAGCCGACGCCGTGCATCCTCAAAGTCGCCCTCGCTCGCTTGTCCCGCCGCGATCCGGCGGACCACGAGCGAGAAGTCCCGAGCCTCCCTGCTCTCTGCTGGGATTGCGTCGACTAATCGGTTCAGCGGTGTGTAGGCGGTGTAGCTCCGCAGTTCTTCACGCTTGTACTCCTTCGGCGGCTCGACCACGCTTGCGAGCACACCCAAGGCCACAAGGTCGTTCCCGACGACGAGCCGTTGAAAGGGCGGCCGGTCGAGGAAGCTAGGCTGGCTTCCGTACCAGGCGAGATTCTGTTCGAAGAGGTCGAGCCGGCGGTACATCGATGCGACGTCGGTGTCCGATTGCAGAGACCACAACCGCTCTGCCACAGCTGCGGCTCGCGGCCAAACACGCGTGGTGAGAATCTCAGGTGTCAAAAACTCCGTCCATTCCGCGGCTTCCCCGCCCACGATACGTGCCTTTTCCTGTGGCGTGAGCTGCGCTGCGGACTTGTCCAGCGGATCAACGGCAAAGTGCCGGGACGCTGGTTCATTCAGATCGAGGTAATAGCCCCATGACAGTAGTCCACGATTGCCGGCGCGTGCAGCCTGCGCGAGCGAATCCTGCCCTCGCCACGACTGAATGACGACATCCTTGGGCGTGCCCGGCTGCAACACCTCATCCCATCCAACAGTCACCTTCCCATGCTGAGTCACGAGTCGTTGCACGCGGCCGGTGAAGTAGGCCTGGAGCGCTGCGTTGTCCTTTAGATTGTGCGCGCGCATGAATTGCTGAATGCGGGGGTTTGCGTCCCACTCCTTGCCGTT
This sequence comes from Candidatus Dedyshia acidiphila, assembly GCF_051025295.1. NCBI lineage: Bacteria > Pseudomonadati > Acidobacteriota > Terriglobia > Terriglobales > Acidobacteriaceae > Candidatus Dedyshia > Candidatus Dedyshia acidiphila. The sequence continues at coordinate 86,826 of NZ_JBMGJV010000004.1, forward strand.
GCACTCGTCTCCACCGATATGGAAATACGCATCGGGAAATAGAGCCGCCATCTCGCCGATGAAGGCATCGAGAAAGGTGTATGTGCTCTCCCGGGTCGGATCCATGGCAGGGTCGAAGATTCCCCATTTACGGATGATCTCGTAGGGTCCATGCCCGCTCGCCAGGTCGGGATACCCAACGAACCATGAGGTGGCATGTCCGGGCATGTCGAACTCAGGGATCACGCGAATGCCGCGGTCGTGCGCATACGCCAGGATGCCGCGAACCTCTTCTTGCGTGTAGTACTGCCCGTCGGACCCTTCCTCCTGCAGCAGCGGGTAGCGACGGCTCTCGATACGAAAGCCCTGGTCTTCGCTCAGGTGCCAGTGGAAGACGTTCAGCTTGGCCGCCTCCATCAGGTCCAAGTTCTGGCGAATGACATCGAGTGGCATGAAATGCCGACCGACGTCGATCATCAGACCGCGCCACGGAAATCGCGGACTGTCATCGATGCGCACGCCTTCGATCACGTAGCCCTGGGGCGCGTTCCGTACGAGCTGCAGCAGCGTCTGTAAGCCGTGCAACGTACCAAGAGACGTTGGCGCGCTGAGCTCGATCGCGTTTGCGGCCACGACAAGGCGGTAAGACTCGTCTTCGCCGAGCTCCTGCACAGGTTTTCCTGAAGCAGTTGTGCGTATCACCAGCTTCGGAGTCGCCGCAGTCGGTTGTGGAAAGCGAGCTATCCCTGTTCGCCTCTGCAACTGGAGAAGGAAGCGGTCACGTGCGCGGTCCAGTCGAGCATCTTGGAATCCCTCGAATACCACCTGCAAGCCACCGTCGATCGGCACCTCACCGGACCCAGCGACGACTGTCACCGGCAGGGGCATAAGAGTGGACTGCTGGTCGGCAGCATTTGCCGGAAGGCATGCGGCCATCAGGAGCGTCACGCTGAGTGCGCGTCCCCAGGCGGTCATGAAACGTCTTGGGAGCAAGGAAAGCTTGCGCGCGATCAGCGGATCGGCGTGGGTCATCTTCAGAAACATCCAATCCTCTTGGTGATGAGAAGGAGCAAAGCCGCGGCACTCGATGGCGCGCGGCCCGCTTTAGAAAAGGAACCGAGCGGAAAACTGAAACTGTCTTGGTGTGTTCACATCCGCCGTGATCACTCCAAACTGTGGTGCATAGGTAGCCGGATCGTTTACCACGTTTTGGATGCTTGGGAACGAGGGCGCCGCAAACTGCGGCTTGTTCTCAATGTTGAAAGAGGAAACATCGAGATGGAGGCTCTTCTCCTTCGCAAGCGCAAATGTTTTGCCCAGTGTCAGATCGACATCCTGCGCTCCCATCGTGCGCACGTGATCCAGGTAGGCTGGTGTGTTCCCAGCAACGAAAGGACTCGCAGGCACGGCGAAACATGCCGGGCTGAACCACTGCTCTGCAGTGCGCGGCATGCTCTTGCCCGGATCACAGGTCACGTCTGCACGCTGATTGAGAAAGGATGGGGTCACGCCTGAAGGTGGCGAGTTGATAGGGACGCCTGTACTGAGATAGGCGATACCGTTAATCGTCCATTCGCCAAGGATGACATTGGCGGGACCGGTGAGCGAGAGCGCCCGGCCGCGCCCGACCGGCAGGTCGTAAGAGGCCTGTGCCGTGAACTGATACTTCACATCCTGCGGGCTGACGGACCACTCCAGGTTGAGATTCCTGCCATCCTGTGGCGCCCCCGCGTGCGAGCCTACGAACCCGAGTGGCGGGTTGCCGTCGTTCGTCATCAGCTTGGCCCACGTGAAGGATGCCAGTGCGGTGAAGTGGTCGGTCAACCGCTTCTGTACCTTTGTCTGCAACGAACTGTATTCGGAGTCGCCACCCGGATAGCCATGCACGAGCACGCCGTTCCCTGATCCATAGTTGCCGCTTCCAAACTGCGGGAACGCCTGCAGGGCAACGAACAGCGGGACTGTCGGAGATCCGTAGTTCGCGTTCGTTGGCGGCAGAACAGACTGCCACTGATTCGGCGCAGTGGCGTCCAACAGATCGCCTTGGTAATGACCAATGGTTGCGAGGTCCAGTTCATTCAGGTCGAGCACGCCAAGCGGCAGGAAGAGTCCGCGGCTGCCCACGTAGGCTGCGCTTACCACATAGTGACGCGGCAGCTCGTACTCCAGGCCGAAGTTGTAGTTATAGGTCGTCTGCGTTCGCTGCTTATGCAGGACGGTGTTCAGAGTCGTGCCCAGGTTATTCGCAAGCCCCGACGGAGCAGTGATGAGTGGCACGACGCCTTGAGGGAATGGGTTGCTGAGCGAGTAAGGTCCGGTCGTGCTGGGATCAGGGCTGCCGTCCGGCGCACCCGGGCAGAAACTCGAGCCGTTTAAAACCGTGTTGCCTGCCGCGTCGTAACACGTGGAGTTCCAGTTCGTCGTCGACGAGTAGCCGTCGCTATCCTGGGCCGCACCAGCGACCATCTCCGAGCTGGGACCGTAGTAGATGCCCGCTCCTGCTCGCACCACCAGACGAGGAACAGGCTGCCAGGTCACGCCGAGTCGAGGACCGAAATCCGCCTTGTTGGTCTGGAATGGCGAGCGGTGACTTCCATTCGTGTAGATTTCCGCACCCGTATAGGCGACCCCACTTGCTGTGGTACTCGCGTTGGGCTGGAAGTACTCCAACCGGTTATGCCGCTCCGTGCGTCCGCCGAAGATATCCCAGCGTAGCCCTGCAGTGACAATCACCTTCTCGGTGGGATGCCACGTGTCCTGGACAAATGTTGCATAGTAGTTGCTCGCCTCGGCCACAAATAGGTCTTTGGTGAAGTTGGTGTTCTCAACACCTGGGGCAGCTCCCATTCCAATCAGGAACGAAGCGAAGTCGCTGCCGCCAATACCCGTGCTTGTCTGCTGATCCGTTGCGGATATATCAAACTGATAGTTGCCTGAAGGGGCGGGCGGCTGTCCCGCGTTCAGAAAGCGCTTCATGTACTCGGCGCCGACACTCAGCTCGTGCTTTCCAAGTACCTTTGTGACCGCAGCGCTCACATCATGATTCATGCTCGCGAAGCGAAAGGTGTTGTAGTTGGCCGTGCCGCCGATCCCGCCACCCACATCTGAGAAGGTGACGTACGGCAGCGTCTTGTAGACCTCTTCCTGCGCGAGCGAGGATGGGAAGCCGAGCGTGGTCAGGTCCACGCCAATCTGGCGGGGATCGCCCCCCTGGTTTTCGTAGTGGCGTGTGAATGAGTAGCGAAGCTGAATGGCAGTCGTCGCATTCAGCGTCAGGTCATCGCCTATCAGGAAATTGCGCCCGTTCGTGACATTCTGGGCATAGTTCAAGTCGTAGTCGTTGTTGAATGCATTCACACCTGAGGTGAATAGGCGATCGAAGGAGAAGCGGCCGAAGAGTCGCTGCCGCTCACTGATCGCATCATCGATGCGAACGTCGAAGCGTTGTGCGCTTGTTGGATCGAGCCCCGGGACGTACAGGTTGTTCACTGCGCCGTTCGTTGCCTGGTCGCAGGTGGTCGGATCCGGAACGTTGCATTTGGGGAACTTCGAGAGGAACTGCAACGCGATTGGATTCGGGTTCGGGATGACATTGTTTGCGAACGGTTGGCGCGTTCCGTCTGCATTCTCCGGCACCATCGGGTTGTAGATGGTGAAGCTATCAGCGGAGAAGTCGCCCTGGCGCTCTCGCGAAGTGGGCACAGTGAAGATGTTCGAACCGTCGAACTGCTGCTGCTGCGTCGCTTCGTAATCCGCGAAGAAGAACAGCTTCTTATGCAGGATCGGGCCTCCAATCGAGCCGCCCTCCTGATACCGATGGAACGCTGGTGATTCGTTGCGCGATCCACTGGCAAGCTGACTCTGCTTGTTGAAGTAGTCGTTCGCTGCCAGAATATCGGGTCGGATGTAGGTGAACACATCTCCGTGGAACTCGTTGGTCCCGGACTTGCTCGCCAGACTGATCACACCCGCGCCGCCGCTCTGGTAAGAGGCGGGTGTGTTCTGTGTCTCCACACGGAATTCGTTCACGGCGTCCTCGGGAATCTCGAGTGCCGGAATGATGGCGGCTGCGTTGTTCTCCGCGATACCAACCGGGCTTCCGTCAAGCATGAAGTAGACCGACCCCTGAACGGCGCCGTTGATCGTGTACGACGAGACATCGACACCGGGACGACCACTTGAGATATTTGTGATCGCGAACGAGCTCGAGGAATTCGGTGAACCGTTCGCCGGAGTGACACCTGCGCTCAGCTGCACGAGATCGAACACGTTTCTCGTCAGCAGAGGAACTCGTTCGATCGTGGCCGCAGACAGAAGCTGGCCCACCGTCGAGCTGGTCGTCTCTGCAAGATCGTCGCTCGCCGTGACGTTAACAACGTCCGTGGCGCCTCCGATGTGCAGAGCGATGTTCAACTGCGCCACTTGGTCCACGCTGACTGGGACGTTCTGCTCCTCCACTGTCTGAAAGCCAGAGTGAGTCACCGTTACGGAGTAGGTGCCAGGGTTCAGCGAGATGAACGAGTAGAGACCCGCGGCGTTAGTGACGACCTGCTGAGTTAGGCCGGTGGCGCTGTTGGTCAGGTTCACGCGCGCGCCAGGGACGACCGCGCCGGACGGGTCCGTGATGGTGCCGCTGATGCCTCCGCGGCCAGCCTGAGCGAGCGCCACTGCGCCACTGACTGCGACTATCGCCAACGTTCGTCCAATCCGGAAAGTGCCCAGTCTCAAGCCAACCTCCATGAATGCGTGCAGCTTGTGCCGATCGCGCACCCCGGACTGCGATCGGCCTCAGCGGTCCGGCGCGTCAGGCAAGAGTGCGTTGGCCTCTGTTGAATCGTTTGAACACGAAGAAGCTAGCGCCGGGAGTTTGCCTTGTCAACCGGAAATTAACATCCGATTGCTCGATATAAGCAGGGACGGAACTGGTTCGTCACAAGAGTGGGCGGGTCGATTCCCGCTCGATCAGGACCGGTTGGAGCCACTCGAGAGGGACGGGCCCGCGCGACTTCACTTCCGCACGCAACTCCTCCAGAACGCACTCCGCACCGCGCCGCCCCATCTGCTCCATAGGCTGGCGCAGAGTTGTCAGGGACGGCGTGGAGAGCCACGCGGGCGGCACATCATCGAACCCGACGATCGAGCAGTCCATCGGCACGCGCAGGCCATTCGCATGCAACGCACGGACTGCCCCCAGCGCGGTCAGGTCGTCAAATGCGATCAGTGCGGTGAACTCAGGCCCCCTCGCCAGCAGTTCTGCCGTCTTCGCCAAGCCGCCTTCGAATCCGGATGTAGGGTCGGGCGTACTTGCCAGTTGCCGAATCCATTTGCCAGACAGCTTCACGCCTCGCTCATCTGCTGACCGCTGAATGCCCCGCCATCGAAGCAGGCTGTCCGTGAGCGTGCGAGGCCCACGGATGATTGCAATCTTGCGATGGCCGAGCGCATGGAGATGTTCGAGCGCAAGGCATCCGCCACGTTCGTTATCCACGATGATTGATGGAATGCCTTCGGCCGAAAGGTTTCTGCCGACGACGACCGTCCGCAGCTCGCGCTTTCGTAGCTGGTCAGGCAGCGCCTTCACGTCGAATAGCCAATTCGCCACCACGATCACGCCTTCTACCCGGCGCTCTCTCAGCAGATCCAGATAATCCACGAGCTTTTCGTGATTGTTGTTGGCGTTCATCACCAGCGGGAGGTATTCCGTACGCTGGAGCGATCCCTCGATGCCCCGGAGGATGAGAGAGCAGTACGGGTCAGACAGATCAAACACCACCACACCGATCGTGTGGCTCCGTCGGTTGCGCAACGATCGCGCAAAGGCATCCGGGCGGTAGCCCAGCCGCTCCGCTGTGTCGCGGATCCGCTTCTTTGTCCGCGCCGTGATGCGCGCCGACAATGGTGCGTCGTTCAGCACAATCGAAACAGTGGAGGGCGCAAAACCGCTCTCGCGCGCCACATCGGTGATGTTCACATGCTGTGAGTTCGATTTCACAATGTGGGCCGTTCCTGCTCGCCTCACGCAGTATGCACCCATGGCTTGCACGCGTCCACGGCCGAATCGCAGCATCGCCTGGAGTTGTTGCATGAGCGGTATACCTTTGGATCGCCGATCGTTCGCGTCCTTAGATCCCTGAACTCATGTGACAGGATCCGAGGCGCTAAAAACCTGGCATGTAACCTTGGCTGCCGATTGATGCCGATGCCAGCGCAGCCAAATCCGCAGGTCCAGCGATTCAGCGCCGGTCAAGGCGGAGTTGGGGTTAATGTCTCGCCCTCTGCTGGCATCGAAGTGCGACCCGGTGTCGGACAGGTAAGCACGTTCCGGAAGTCCATTTCTGATGGATGGTCCTCCGGCACCGGCACGCAACTTGGGATGATCACAAAGGGATACAGTCAGTCCCGTGCTGTTTCAGTAAGGGATCGGCCGATCTGGTCTGTACCGCGCTATCGATTGGGAGATCAGCAAGCTTGCTGAAACACCGGAGTGGGTTACTGCAGATCATCTTGTTTGCAACCGATGGAAATAGTTTTGGCCGGGGAAAGCATGAGACGCAGCGCCACACCGGCAGCAATGGTGTGTACGGTTTCGGCCCTCTTCGGCCAGTCGGCTAGACAGGCCGTTCCGGATGGCAAGCAGCTCGCTATCGGCCAGTATTGCTATCGAATGCTCAGCCCAGTACGAGAATCAAGCTTGCGCACCCTCAGGCGAATGCTGTCGAAAGCTGAGAAGTGCACCTCATAAGCAGGTGCCGAAGGTGAAGCTGTCAAGGCTTTTGGCCGAGACTGGCTTATCGGCCGTGCCACAGAACGAGCGCTGTTCGACGGGCTATCAGAACCCGTCAAACACGGGCGAACACGACGGAGTCGAGAACAAATTCGCGACTTCCTCGTCATCGCTCAAGACACGGGGATGCGGCCACGAGAGATCTTCTGTATGCGTATCGAGCATATCGATTGGGCAAATATGCGGATCTGGAACCCGCAGGGTAAGACCGCGAAGGCTCGCAGGTTTGTTCCAATGAGCGAGCGCATGCACGAGGTGCTGAAGGCCCGGTGCGGAGAGGCGAAAGAGGGGGTGGATATTCCCTTCTCCGCGTTCGAAGACCGGCCACCTGAACAGTATTGCTGTTGGGTTTCGTGCACTCCGCAATCGAGTGGGAGTCAGCAGCAAGATCGTGCCATATTCGGCGCGGCATACCTATGGCAGCTTCACCGTCGAGGCGACCGGCAACATCTTCGCGGTCGCAGACTCCATGGGGCATGTCGATATGCAGTCGATGAAGCCGTACCAGCATCATCGGTTGGACCCACTGCGAGACGCAATTAATCGGCGCAACCAGGAAAGCGCGGCACGTCACGTTTTACGTCACGTTGGCGGATCAGACGTTCCCGGCAGAAGAAATGCCGAATCTAAGTATTTGTTTTCAGAGGGGATATTGGTGGACGCGGTAGGAATCGAACCTACAACCTGTCGATTAAGAGTCGAATGCTCTGCCAGTTGAGCTACGCGTCCAGGGGTGAAACAAAGGAGGGAGAGTGCGGCACGATTGCGCCACCGCTCTTCCATGTTTATAGCACGCCGCGATCAGAAGGTGAAGGCGATGCCGCCGGAGACCGAGCGGTCTGCCTGGGCGAAAAACAGCGTACTGCCGTCTGGTGTCACAAACGGGTAGTAGCCCTGCGCGAGCAGATTACGCACATCGAAGACCGCCTGCGTCTTGCCTGGGAGAATGCGCCCGATACGGATCGGTTGACGGATGAGCAGGCTCAAATACGCGTCGCCATCATGCGCTGAGTAAGCGTTCACCGCAGTGATCGTGTTCTCCGGCTGCCAGCGGTAGGAGGTGCGCCAATGCGTGCCCACCTTCTGCAACCGGCCCTGCGCAGCCACGGTCACCGCCGGGGTTCGATGCGAGCGCAGCGCGTGTACTGTCTGACTCACTGTCTGCGTGTTCTCGGAGGGGTTGGGGTCCAAGCAGGTCAGCGCCGGCCCCTCTTCTGCCTCGGCAGAGAGCGCGAGTGAGGAGAGCACAGGGTAGGTCGCGCTGACGGAGAACCCGTATCCACCAAAGGTCCCAGCAGCCGTGCGGAAGACACCCGACACGGGATCGATCAGCAGATCGCCGCCGGTTGCATCGGCATCACTCACATAGCCGCTGCCCTGGATCACCGAATGCGCGATGCGATCGTGGAAGGCGGCCAGCATGAAGCCACCGCCACCCTCTGCCTCGTGGCGCAGCCGCACTTCCTGGTGCAACCCACGTTCGAGCGAAGCCACCCCGCCTTGCTGTGCGACCGCAGGAAGCAACGTGTCCTCATCGGCCAGGGCTGCTCCGTCCTGCGCCTCGCGCGACGTGGCCGCTCGATAGCTCAGGCTTGTGGTTGCACTGTGCAGCGTGATTGATCCGAACGGGCGTCCACTGACGACGGTGCCGCGCTGCGCGCCCATCAGATGCATGGCGATCAGTTCGTTACCGAACTCGATCCGAAGGTTCGGGCTCATCTCGGACGTCTCCGAAGTGCGCAGGGTGGCTGCCTGGTAGCGACCTGCTCCGTAACTGCCGCCAGTCAGGTCGGGCATGTCGCTGTAGGCGGCGACGACCCGCATTACGCGGCCGTCGGCGACCTCGTTCTCGTAACCCAGCATGTAAGCCGACTGCAGACCATCGGTGGCGTTGAGCGAGGTGCGCACCAGCGTATGCACGCCGTGGGTCGTGCTGCCCTCATATTCGAGGCCATGCCGCAGGCCGCCATTGCCAAAACTGCGCAGACCGCCCGTGGTGGCGACCCGGGCACGGCTTTGCGCCGGTCCAGCGGCGTCGGACACGATCATCGGCCCCTCGTCAGAGAAGCGCAGCATCGGCCGGTTGGTTTCGGCGCGCAGTGTCCATTGCCAGTCGTCATCGGGCTCGCTGGCTTTGCGCCGTTCCGCCGGTAGCCACTGCACCACGTCGAAGAGCGTGTTCAGCGTGACATCCGCGATGGTCTTGTGGTGCGCCATCAGGCGCAGATTCTGGCGGAGCGAAGGCAGGTAAGCCTCCTCCGTCGCCTTGAGTTGATACATGCCGGGCAGCAGATCATCGAGACGGAACATGCCGCGGATATCTGTACGCGCGACGGCGACGACAGAGGAGTCGGCGCGCAGCAATTCGACGAGCGCATCCATCTGGGGCGCACCTCGGCGATCGCGGACGACGCCCGTGATCGAGGCGGTCTCACTTTGCGCTAGCGCGGGGGCGACAAGAGCGGCGGAAGCCAGAACCGAACACGCGATTTGGACCAACTGCTGTCTCACTGCTGACGTTGCAACCACCTCATCGGCAATGCTGGAACCGCGCTTTGCTTACTCCGCGGCCCCGGTCGAACGTGCGCTTAGTCTACCGTGAACGGTGCCGACTCCGCTAATTGCTGCTTCGTCACGCTGTCGTTCACCTTAATGGTTACCTTGTACTTCCCGGGGGCCAGGCTGGCCAGGGGAACTGCATATTCGACAGTCACCTGGTCGCCGTTCGGGGACAGCTTCCGGCTGTCCTCCTCTGTGTTCAGGACCGTCTTGTTGGTCGCCGTGTCCACGATCTCGTATTCGAGCTTGGCGTCGTTCTGCTTGCTCTTGTCGTCGATGCCCAGGTTGTAGACCTGCATCCAGAAGTTCAGCTTCTGGTTGCGATGGAAGCTGGCCGGGGTCGTTGCGTTATCCATCACCCGGGGGCGGACAAATGTATTGCCCAGGATGAAGCTGCCGGTACCGATCTGCTTGGACGGCACGCGCTCCATTTTGTCAGCCAGGATCAGCGAAGAGGCCGCGAGCTTTTCATCGTCGTACTTCGGAACCTGGAGACCCTGCGCCCAGACCCCGACATGGTCCGGATTGTTGACGTCCTTGATCGCGATATCGACGCGGTAGTGGCCGGGGCGAAGGGGCAGCGCCTTCCAGTACACCTGGGAGGTCTCAAGCGTGCGCGGCAGCAACTCGCTCGGCTGCTCCACGACCACGGTGTCCTCAAAGGTCTGCGCAATCCGGCCGGTGATCGTGGTTACCCGCCCCAGGATGTTCACCACACCCTTGGAGACGCCGTCCTTGGTGCTGAAGGTGATCTCCTTGTTGCGAATCTGAAGCGTGATCGGGACCAGCACCGTATCGTCGGTCACCTTCACGAAGTCAGTCCGCACGTCGAAGGGAAACACGGGGCCGTTGAGCACCTTGTGCTCGGTCATGAATGCTTCGAGGTCCTTGAACTTGATCTGCGGCGCGGCCTGCAGCTTGGCGTACTGCTCCAGCCGGTCGAACTGCTTGGTCGCCCGCGACTGGGTTCCGGGGCCACCGCCGAGGTTTTCAAGTCCGCCGGTAAACCGATCAGCCTTCTTGGACTGACCCATCTGCTCGTACATGGTAAGACCCGCGCCGGGAACGTGCAGCAGTGCATCCTTCTCCGAGCGATCCAGCGTCATGTGATAGTCGCCGCACTGGCAGCTGTCCACAAATTCGATATCAATGTTGTCGCCGATGCCTTCGATGTACCGGTAATGCCACACCTCGAAGGGGAAGGTCGACGTCTCGCCGCCACCCTCTTCCATGGGGCGCTCGTAGGTTCCGCCGCTGGGGTGAGAGTCGATACTGTCCGGCTTGCCGTACGCAATGTAAATGTGGCCGCGATCCGTCTTCCACCCCGGCTTGCCCGCGGCGTAGTGCTCGTCCGCGTAGGCGATGCGGCGGTAGTGCTCTTCGCGGAACTCGTTCTCAGGCGACTCGGGATTCGGATTCCGCCGCAGCCAGAAGTTCTCGATGAAGGACTCGCGCTCCTCATCGTTGCCCAGGCTCTTGAACGCCTTTTCCTCCTGGTCGGTGATGATCCAGCGCACATCTTCGTCAAGCCACTTTTTATAGGAGCCCTTCAGCTCGGTCTTCAGATCTTTCTGCTGATCCCGGCGCTGCTTGTCGCTGAGCGGGCGGTTCAGCGGGTCCTGCGCCGAGTCGCCGGCCGGTGCGGGCGCGGACTCCTGGGCGTGCATCAGGACAGGCAGAGAAAGAGAGGCGGCGAGCAGGACAACCGAACAAAGACTGCGGTGGCGAACCGGATACATATGGTTCCTGGATACTCCTTGAGGGTGGCTCTAGTCTATGGTTCGCCAAGCGGGGAGCACAACCGCATCGGGCTACAAATATTGAACATCCGTTCACACTGCCGGGCATCCCTATTCCCTCGGAAATCGCTCCCGGGCTTGGTATTCTGACCCGGCAGGCCCGTCGACAGACAATCCGGGGGCAGTCGGCGCTGCCGGCACCCTTCCCACCGGATCTTTCCGTAGTAAAGGAACTATTCGACTCACCTGTCCGTATTCCAAGTCAAACGCCTCCGTCTGAACGACGAGATCGGGTCGCTCCTGATGAATCGCAAGCGCATTGTGTGGTCTGTGGTCATTGTTGCCGTGGTTGTGCTGATCGTGGTGGGAGTCGTTGCCGCCCGGTCCAGTTCGGCCTACGCCAAGGTCGTGCCGGGCAAGGTTGTGCGGGAAGACATCCTGTCGCAGGTCAGCGGCACCGGCCAGATCAAGCCGAAGGTCTACGCCAACGTGGGTTCTGAGACAATCGGCCGCATTACGCACCTCTATGTCAAAGAGGGCGACCATGTGAAGCGGGGCCAGGTGCTGGCCACCATGGAGAATGTGCAGCCCTCGGCCGACGTGGCCAGCCAACAGGCGACCATCCAGTCGTCGAAGACCGATCTGGAGTCGGCGCATGCGGCCGAGAAGACCGCCGAGGCCAACCTGGCCAGCGCGAAGGCCACCCTGGAGCAGAAGGAGCTCGACTGGAAGCGCGGGCAGTCGCTCTTTGAGGCGCAGCTCATCCCCAAGTCCGATTACGACAACCGCAAGGCCGCTTACGACGTCGCCGTCGCCGCTGTCGCCCAGAACCAGGCAGCCATCAACCAGTCGCGCGCGCAGACCGCGTCCGCTGGAGGCAAGATCGACCAGGCGACCGCGACACTGCGCCGCTTCAAAGATGTGCTGAACCGCACCGTTGCGCTGGCGCCGTTTGATGGCATCGTCACCAACCTGCCGGTGCGCGAAGGGGAGACGGTGGTCGTCGGCATTCAGAACGCCGAAGGCAGCACCCTGATGACGATCGCCGACATGTCGATCGTGACCGCCGAGGTCAAGGTCGACGAGACCGACATCGTCAACGTGCAGGACGGGCAATCGGCGGACATCACGGTCGATGCCCTGCCCGGCCGTACCTTCAAGGGCCACGTCAGCATCGTGGGCGATCAGGCGATCCTGCGCTCCACCGGCATCGCGACCAGCCAGAGCACGACCGGCACGGAAGAGGCGAAGGACTTCAAGGTCGTCATTACCCTCGACAACCCCTCCGCCGAGCTCCGGCCTGGCCTCTCCGCAACGGCGAAGATCCTGACGGCGCAGAAGAAGGACGCGCTCGCCATTCCGATCCAGGCGCTGACCACCCGTCGGCCGAGCGAGACGGTCGACAGCGGGAAAGGATCCGTGGTCGATGCCGCCTCGGCGAGCAAGGAGCCCGAGGTTCAGGGCGTGTTCGTTCTGCGCCACGACAAGCGCAAATTAACCGCTTCGTTTGTGCCAGTCACGACAGGCATTACGGGGACCACTGACATCGAAGTGACCGGGGGGCTGAAGGCGGGCGACGAGATCGTCACCGGACCCTACAAGACGCTGCGTGAGTTGAAGAGCGGCGCACAGGTGAAGCCGCTGGATGCAAACGCCAGCGCGACTCCCACGTCCACTACATAGCAGACAGCGAAGGAGCCCCATGGCGGCCGAGACGATGACAGCAGTGGACCCGACGAACCCGGCAGCAACACCGCGCGGCGACGTGATCGTGGTCGAGGACCTGTGGAAGACCTACGACATGGGCTCCGAGCAGCAGGTGCACGCACTCAGGGGTGTGAGCCTGCGTATTCAGCACAACGAGTACGTCGCTATCATGGGCCCCTCGGGATCAGGCAAGTCGACACTCATGAACCTGATCGGCTGCCTGGATTCGCCCAGCCGCGGCGCCTACACATTGAACGGCCACCGCGTCAGTGAGTTGAATGACGACGAGCTGGCCCGCATCCGCAATCGCGAGATCGGCTTTGTCTTCCAGACCTTCAACCTGCTGGCGCGTGCCAGCGCGCTGCACAACGTCGAGCTGCCGCTGATCTATAACGGCACCCCGGCCGATGAGCGCATTGAGCGGGCCAAGGGCGCACTGCGCGCCGTCAATCTTGAAGAGCGCATGAACCACAAGCCCAACGAGCTCTCCGGCGGTCAGCGGCAGCGCGTCGCGATTGCCCGCGCGCTGATCAACCGGCCCTCCATCATCCTGGCCGACGAGCCCACCGGTAATCTCGACTCGAAGACCGGCGAAGAGATCATGGCCTTGTTCGACGAGTTGCACAAAGGCGGCAACACGATCGTGCTGGTCACACACGAGCCCGACATTGCCGAGTTCGCGCATCGCATCGTGCACATCCGCGACGGCGAGATCGCGAGCGATGTGCAATCCTCGCGCGTACGCCACGTCTGACGCAGGCGCGCTGGTCACCCCGGCGCGAAGCCGTTATTGTGGGGGCAGCCTCATGACACTGTCCCTTCTTCGCCTATCCTCCACCGCGCTGGCTGCCTGCCTCGTGGTTCCGTATGCTTCGCGCGCCCAGTCCCCGGCCCCGGCCGCAGCGCAGACCGCTCCTGCCGCACAGACCGGCACTGCAAGTTCGCCGGCAGCACGTGAGAAGGCGCTGAACGCCATCTTCGCCGCGTACTGGGAGCAGCGGCTCAAAGACGAGCCGGAGATGGCTTCCCTGCTCGGCGACAAGCGCTACGACGACCAGCTCTCGGACTATTCGGTCGCTGCCTACAATGCGCAGCTCGAGCGCGGCCGCCAGTTCCTGGAACAGCTCGGCGCCGTTCCGGACGGTCAACTGCCCGAGCAGGTCGAGCTCAGCAAGGACCTGCTGGTGCGCACACTGATCGAGCAGCAGGAGGGCGCGCGGTTCAAGCCGTGGGAGATGCCGGTGAACCAGTTCAGCGGTCTGCACCTGATGCTGCCGCAACTGGTGCCGCAACTGCTGTTCGATTCGGCCGAAGACTACGATCACTACATCGCGCGCCTGCGCAAGATGCCGGCCGCCTTCCAGCAGATCACCGACAACATGATGACGGGCATGGACGACAACCGCACGCCGCCCAGGTATCTGCTGGAGAAGGTGCTGGTGCAGGTGCAGGCCCTTGCTGCCAACAAGCCCGAGACTTCGCCCTTCGCGCTACCGCTCACCAAGTTCCCAAAGTCGATTCCCGCGGCGCAGCAGGATCAGATCCGTCAGCAGGTGCTCGACGTGGTCGCGAAGCAGGTGCTGCCGGCGTATGCGCGGTTCGCACGCTTCCTCGCCGCGCAATATGTGCCGCACGGGCGCACAGATCCCGGCATCTGGTCGCTGCCGGACGGCCCTGCCTACTACAAGTACGTCGTCCGCCGCAGCACGACCACCGACCTGACACCGGAGCAGATCCACGCCATCGGCGAGCAGCAGCTCGTCGCCGACGAGACGGAGATGACGGCCATCGCGAAGCGGCTCGGCTTCGCCGACCTGAAGGCGATGCGCGCGTCTATTCCGGGCAATCCTAAGCTGCATGCGACATCGGCCGATGCGCTGATCGCGGTGTACCGTGGCTATCTCGACGGCATGCAGCCCAAGCTGCCGACGCTGTTCGGGCGTCTGCCGAAGGCGCCGCTCGATATCCAGGCCGTGCCGGCATTCATGGAGAAGGACCAGGCCCCGGCGTACTACGAGTCGGGCACGCCCGATGGACGGCGGCCGGGCACCTTCTTCGTCAACACCTACGATGTGACACACCGCGCGCTGACGACGGCAGAGACAGTTGCCTATCACGAGGGGCTTCCCGGACATCACCTGCAGATCTCCATCGCGCAGGAGCTGGCCGGGATTCCGGAGTTCCGGAAGCACAACTACTACACGGCGTACACCGAGGGCTGGGGGCTCTATGCCGAGCACCTGGGCAAGGACGCGGGGTTCTTCACCGATCCGTACAGCGACTATGGGCGGCTGGAAGCCGATGCGTGGCGGTGCATTCGATTGGTGGTGGACACGGGTGTGCATCAGCAGCACTGGACGCGGCAGCAGATGGTGGACTACTTCCACGAGCACTCGGCGATCGACGAGCCGAGCGTGCAGGCGGAGGTGGATCGCTACATTGCATGGCCCGCGCAGGCGCTGGGCTACAAGGTGGGGCAGATGAAGTTCCTGGTGTTGCGGGCGCGGGCGCAGAAGGCACTCGGACCGCGGTTCGACATTCGCCAGTTCCACGACTTGGTGCTCGATTCCGGCGCGCTGCCGCTGGATGTTCTGGACGCGCGCGTGAACGCGTGGATTGCGTCGCAACAGCAAGGCAAGGCACAGTAGCAGGATGACGACGCACGCGACGCAGAAGGCAGCCGAGCCGATCACGACCACCAGCAGCAGCCATGGCGCGAGCCCCGCAGGCAAGCGCATCGCGATGCTGGGCGCAGGCAAGATGGGCTCGATCCTGATCGAAGGGCTGTTGCGCAGCGGTCGCATCGAGGCGTCGCAGATCACGGCGACGGTTCAGCATGAGAACCGCGCGTCGGCGCTGGCCGAGCGGCTGAAGATCCATGCGACGACCGACAACGTTGCTGCGGTGCGTGATGCGGACCTGGTCTTCATCGGCGTGAAGCCGTTCACGGTGATCGATGTTGTGAAGCAGATCCGGCCGGTGCTGACGGCGGAAAAGCTGGTGATCTCGTTCGCGGCTTCGGTGAAGACACGCGCGATCGAAGATGCGACCGAGCTGCTCGGCATGCCGGTGGTGCGGGCGATGCCGAACACACCAGCCACCCTGGGCGCGGGCATGACGGCACTCGCCGGCGGCCGCTTCGCGACGGCACACCACCTGGCGCTCGCGGCGTCCCTGTTCGAGAGCGTCGGGCGCACGGTGCAGGTGGATGAGAAGCACCTGGACGCGGTTACCGGACTGTCCGGCTCGGGGCCGGCATTCATCTACATCATCCTCGAGGCGCTGGCCGAGGCGGGCGTCAAGGTGGGACTGCCGCGCGACACGGCGACGTTGCTGGCCGCGCAGACGACGTACGGCGCGGCGCGGATGGTGCTTGAGACGGGAGAGCATCCGGCGCTGCTGAAGGACGCGGTGACGACGCCCGCCGGCTGCACGGCGGATGGACTACTGGAGCTCGAAGAAGGCGGCCTTCGCGTAACGCTGATCAAAGCGGTGATGCGGGCGACGGAGCGGGCGCGGCAATTGGCGGGCGGCTGATCGCGTATCTGGTCGCACCGTTCGCTTCGCGACGGATGCTGCTACACTTCAGAGCCATGAAGCTGGGAGTTTGCATGCTCCTTTGCGTTCTGACGGCACTCAGTCAGCCGGGAAATCAGAACGGCTCAGCGGCGTCCCCTGCTTCTACGAGGCAGGCGACGATCCGGCTACGCGGTACTGAAGCTCTGAGACGGGAACAAGCTCGCAGCAAAACAGATCTTTGCGCCGCGGTGCAGGCTGGTGGAAGTGCCGCGATAGGCCGCTGTCTGATTGCGGAATTCAAGACGACAGAGCGGGAATATCTCACCTACGTCCGCTGTATCGGCGCACTGCTGCGGCCCCTAGTGTCGAGGCATTCTGGAACAAGTCCGTCCGATGGTCCGCAACGCCTCCCTTTCGATGCAGCCGAAGATACTTGGCGCACGTACCGCGACCAGAGCTGTACCTCCATGGCGACCCAGTGGGAAGGCGGCAATCAAGCTCCGATCGCGTACGCAAACTGCCGCCTCACCCTGACTTGGAATCACTTGAATGAGCTGGCCGACCTCTACGCAGACCTCTGGCACTAGCCAGATGCTGGAGCCTCACGGAAACGGCTGGCCAGTAATCCCTCCTTTTCGCGCGGCGGTAGGCTGCTTTCCCGGTCGAGGCGTGCGCGTGCGACGCGACTTAGAATTGGGGGAGAGGGATCGATGGCGACGGCGGGCTCAGTAGCGGCGACGACTCCGGGCAGTGCGGTGCGGGCGCCGTGGCTGCCGCGGTTTGCGTGGGCGGTGGTGGTCTACAACGTGCTCGTGATCCTGTGGGGCGCGGTGGTGCGCGGCACGGGGTCGGGCGCGGGCTGTGGCGATCACTGGCCGCTGTGCAACGGGCAGGTGGTGCCGCTGAACCCGAAGATCGCGACGGTGATCGAGTTCACGCACCGCATGATGAGCGGCGGCACGCTGCTGCTGATCGTGGCGCTCACGTTGCTGGTCTTTCGGAGCACCGTGCAGCGGCACCTGGCGCGCGTCTTCGCGATAGCCGGACTGCTGCTAACGCTGAACGAGGCGCTGCTCGGCGCGCTGCTGGTGAAGCTGGGGCTTACCGCGCAGAGCACGTCACCGCTGCGGCCGCCGATGTTGGCGCTGCACCTGTCGAACACGCTGCTGCTGATGGCGGCACTGGCGCTGACGGCGCACTTCCTGGGCCGGCGCGCGGCGTATCAGCGTGGTGAAGTTACGTTCAAGCATCGCGTGCCGGCGGTGATCGGCCTGTTGTCGGCGATGGTGATCGGGGTGACGGGATCGCTGGCCGCACTGGGCGACACGCTGTTTCCGGCTGCATCGCTGCGGGCGGCGTTTGCGCAGGACTTCTCGGCCACGTCACAGTGGCTGATCCGTTTACGCGTCCTGCATCCGCTGAGCGCCGTGATCGCGGGCGGGTTCCTGCTGTGGCTGCTATGGCGGTCGGTCTTCTCGCAATCCGAGTCCGTGCAATCCGGCTCAGCGCCGTCAGGGTCAGCGCAATCAAGGGCAGCGGGCGGCGTGAACGAAAGCCAGCGGCGGCTGGGTTTGTGGCTGGCGGGGCTGCTGGTGTTCCAGTTCGCGCTGGGCGTGCTCGATGTGCTGCTGCGCGCACCGGTGTGGATGCAAGTGATGCACCTTGCGGGCGCGGATGCGTTCTGGTGTGTGCTGGTGGTGGTGACGGCGCGAGTGACGCTGGTGGAAGCACCTGTTCGCTCGCGCTAAGTTCGGGTTCGCTCGGGGAGTGTGGCGAGCAGTCGATGCGATTTACCAGTGCTGCTGTGGATGATCAGTTTCGGGTTGTGGCAGCATCTGCTTGCTCACCTGACAGGTGTGGTCTACCGGGGTGCATCCGACAGCACGGTAGCGGATTGACTCGCCATCCTGGCCGTATGCCCTTCGCCGGCAGCGAATCGGAAGACACCGTCAGGATGCGTGCAAACCCAAAGCATCTGCCTTATTTGCGTTTCCATCCGTCCACTTGAAGGTTTCACGCTGCGTGACCAGTACGTAGCGGGGCGAGGGTGCGGCTTTGACAGCAGAGGGGCGGGGGGCTGTATAAGCGTAAGCGGTTACATCGTAGTGAAGAAGGGGGGTTCACCACTATGGCTTTTGGCTTCGTGATGTCCGGTTCGCGTGTGGGTTTGCGGCTGCAGGGAGGCGTGCTGGCGCTGGCTGCGTGCATGCTGGCGACGCCGCTGAACAGCGCTGCGCAGGCGACGCAGTACAAGGACGCGCCGCCGGTGCTGCTGGGTGCGGCGTGGTATCCGGAGCAATGGGACGAGGCGACGTGGGAGCGCGACCTGCAGAGCATGGAGGCGGCGCACATCCACCTGGCGCGGGTGGGTGAGTTTGCCTGGAGCGCGATGGAGCCGAGCGAGGGCCACTACGACTGGACGTGGCTGGACCACGCGATCGCGATGGCCGCGCAACATCACGTGGTCATCGTGCTGGGCACGCCGACTGCTGCGCCGCCAGCGTGGCTGACGACGAAGTATCCGGAGACGTTGCGCGTGGATGAAAACGGACGGCGCGACGAGCACGGCAATCGGCAGCAGTTCTCGTTTGCGAACACGAAGTATCGCCAGCTGGCGCACGGCATTGCCGAGGCGATGGCGGTGCGCTATGGGCACAACCCGAACGTGGTGGGCTGGCAGCTGGACAACGAGTATGCGAACGACTCGTTCGGTCCGGAGGCGCGCGCGCAGTGGCATGCGTGGCTGAAGCAGAAGTACGGCACGATCGACCGGCTGAACACGCTGTGGACGACGCAGTACTGGAGTCAGACGTACGACAACTTCGACGAGATACCGGCGCGGCACGATGAGGAGAATCCGGCGCTGCTGCTGGATTGGCGGCACTTCGTGAGCGAGACGTGGAAGAGCTATTCGGAGAACCAGATCAGCGCGATCCGGCCGCATGCGGATCCGCGGCAGTTCATCACGACGAACACGATGGGCTGGTTCGATGGCTTCGACAGCTACGTGGTGCACAGCGTGCTCGATATAGCGGCGTGGGATGACTATGTCGGCGGTCCGGCGTACGACTGGGCGAACAACGGTGCAGCGCACGACCTGACGCGCGGCTACAAGCAGAAGAACTTCTGGGTGATGGAGACCGAGCCTGCGTTTGTGAACTGGCGCAAGACGAACAATCCCCTGCCCAAGGGCCAGGTACGCGAGATGGCGTGGCAGGCCGTGGGGCACGGCGCAGATGCGGTCGAGTACTGGCAATGGCGCAGCGCGCTGAATGGGCAGGAGCAGTATCACGGCACGCTCGTGGGGCCGGACGGCAAGCCGGTGCCGGTGTATGCAGAGGTCCAGCAGGTGGGCGCGGAGTTCGAGAAGGCAGGCAAGGCGTTGGCCGGCACGACGCCGGTGTCGCACGTGGCCGTGCTGCACGACTTCAACAGCCGCTGGGCGATCGACTTTCAGCGGCACGCGGCGAAGTTCGAGCCGGTGGAGGAGCTTGTCGATTTCTATCGGCCGCTGCGGCAACAGACGGATGGGGTGGATGTGATCTCGCCGACGGCCGACCTGAACCGCTATGCACTGGTTGTGGCGCCGGCGCTGAACGTGCTGCCACAGGCGACGGCCGATCACCTGATGGCTTATGTGCAGCAAGGCGGTCACCTGGTGCTGGGTCCGCGCAGTGCGATGAAGAACGAGTTCGACGCGCTGTGGCCGAACCGGCAGCCGGGACCGCTGCAGATCCTGCTGGGCGGCAAGGTGGAGGAGTTCTACGCGCTGGATGCACCGGTGACGGTGACGAGTCAGGGTCTGGGCGACGGTACGGGGAACGTGTGGGCCGAACTGCTGGAGCCACTGACGGGGAGCAACCAGGCCGAGGTGGCGGCGCGCTACCAGCCGAGCTCCGGCAGCGCGGGCTGGCTGGATGGGCAACCGGCGATCCTGACCAAGCAGGTCGGCAAGGGGTCGGTCACGTATGTGGGCTTCTGGCCGGATGCGAGGATGCTGGCGTCGTTGTCACAGCATTGGCTGCAGAACGCGAACGTCACGCCGCTGGTGGCGCATGTGCCGGAGGGTGTCGAGGTGTGCGAGCGCGCGGGCGAGGGAAAGCGTGTGGTGATCGTGATGAACCACACGGAGCAGACGCAGCAGGTGACGCTGCCTGCGGGGATGCGGGATTTGCTGGGGAGTGGCGAGACGAGCCGGCTGGATCTGGCGCCGCATGGGGTGGCGGTACTGGAGGCGGCTGGGCGCTAGCGGCTGCGCGAAGAGGTTCGTTCAGTGCGTATGCATGGGCGCGAAACTCGGACGAACCGTCTTGCCGGTGTCAGGAACTGATCTCAGGAGCTGCTCTCTCGCTTGCTGCTCGTTCGCGGCTTCGGCTTGCCCTTGGGCTGCAGGTTCAGCTCAACCGCGGCGCGGATGACTTGCTTCAACGCGGCCTCGTTGATTGCCTCGCCTTCGTGGATGTCGATGGCGCGACGAACGTTTCCGTCGAGGCTGGAGTTGAACAGACGCGAAGGGTCCAGCAGCGAAGCTCCTTTGGCGAAGGTTAACTTGACAACGGATTTATAAGTCTCGCCCGTGCAGACGATGCCGGCATGCGACCAGACGGGAGTGCCACGCCACTTCCACTCTTCGACGATCTCTGGATCGGCCTCGTGGATGAGTGCGCGGACCTGCGCGAGTGTCTTGCCGCGCCAGTCGGCGAGTTCCCTGATCTTGGCGTCGATGTTGGCAGAGGCAGATTGGGTTGACGGCTCTGGTGGCTTCATGTGCTGCTCCAACCCTTTTTACGACGGGCGAGCGATAGTGTACGGCACCCGGAAGATGGTTGTGGAGCTTAGCTCACGCCAGCTTTGGGTACAGGTGCTCGATCACCTTGGGGAGGTAGTCCTTTACGAAGTTTTTCGCGGTGGCGCCCGGGAAGAAATGTGCCGCCTTCTGTTCCAGAACCAGGTTCGCGAGACCGTGGAGGGTCGCCAAGCCACAGAGCATGGTGGCGGCGTTGTCGAAGTCCTTCGGGTCTGCGTCTGCCTTGCGCTGGTAGGCGAGGATGGCTCGGCCAAGGCGCAGGCCGGGAGCCTTGCTGGCTGCGGCGAGCCGCGGGTCGGTGCGATGGACGAGATCGTTGCGAAACATCAGCCGGAAGTGGCCGGGGTAGTGAAGCACGAAGTGGATGAAGGCGAGGCTGACGGCGCGCACATCGGCGACAACATCGTCGAGGTGCCCGGCTTGTTCGATGTACTGATCCGCTCGCTGGTAGGCGAGGATGGCAACCTCGGTAAGCAGGCCACTGGCACTGCCGAAGTGGTGCGCGGGAGCGGCCGGTGAGACTCCGGCGCGGCGCGCAGCGTTGCGCAGGGAGAAGCCCTCGATGCCGTCTTTCGCGATGATCTCATCGGCGGCTTTGATTAGCGCGGTGCGCAGGTCGCCGTGATGGTAGGTGAGTCGTTCTTTGGCCATTGCCTTGGCAGTCTTGACAGTGTTTAGATTGGCGAGTATTGTCATGAATAGTTCAGTTGATCTGGCTGCGTGGGACGCTCACGTTCCACAACTTAACAGTGTACAGATTATTGGCGAAGGTGGAAAGCCTTCCGAAAGGAATACCGAATGAGTAGCAAAGTCTGGTTTATCACGGGAACATCGCGCGGTTTCGGACGCATCTGGGCGGAAGCAGCCCTGAAGCGCGGAGACAAAGTGACGGCGACGGCGCGCAAGCTGGAGGACATCGCCGACCTGAAGGAGCGATTTGGCGATGCGGTGCTGCCGCTGCAACTGGATGTGACGAACGCGGAACAGGTCCCGCAGGTGATCCAGCAGGCGTACGAGCACTTCGGCCGGATGGATGTGCTGGTGAACAACGCCGGGGTCAGCCTGATCGCGACGGCTGAAGAGGCGACGGATGAACAGATGCAGCGCGTGTTCGACGCGAACTATTTCGGCGTGGTGCGTGTGTTGCGAGCTGCTCTGCCACTGCTGAGGAAGCAAGGCAGCGGGCACATCCTGGGGGTGACGAGCAGCCTGGGCCTGACTCCGATGCCGTTCATCGGGTTCTACTCCGCGACCAAAGCCGCGGCGGAAGCGCTTCACGAAACACTGGCGAAGGAAGTAGCGCAGTTCGGCATCAAGGTGACGATCATCGAGCCTGGCGCGTACGCGACCGACTTCGGCAAGAGCGCCGTCCGAGCCGAGGGCATGCCGGTGTATGACGAATATCGCAAGCAGTTCGTGGCCGGACTGATGCGTCTGAAGCGTGGCGCTCCTGAGGCGACGGCAGAGGCCATCCTTACGGTTGTGGACGCGGAGCAGCCACCACTGCGGTTGATCCTGGGAAGCACATCACTGCCGCAGGTTCGCGCAGTGTATGCAGATCGGCTTGCGACATGGGATGCGTGGGAGCCAGTGTCGGACGCTGCGCAGTAAACACCGATCGAGTGGCCGGCCAGATGAGGATGGCGCTGTGATGGCGCTTCCTCGCTGAGCGGGCGGGTGCGACTCAGGCGGTGCGCGCCGTGGGACCGCCTGGCTCGCCCGCGTACTGATGGATGGCCTCGCACGGCATGGTGATCTGTACCTGTGTGCGATTTGTGCCGTCGGGCTGCGGGCGCGAGCCGATACTAATGGAACCGCCGTACTTTTCGACGATGCCCTTCGATACCCACAGACCGAGCCCGGTGCCATGTTCGCCCTTGGTGCTGAAGAACGGGGTGAAGAGGCGGTCGACGTTTTCGGCGGGCACGCCGGGGCCGCTGTCCTCGACCACGAGGCGCGACATGGAGGGCTTGCTGCCGGAGAGCGTGGAGGCGCGCACGCGGATGCTGCCGCCGTGGGGCACGGCATCGATGGCATTGCTGATGAGATTGATGAGCACTTGGCGCAGATCGCCGCGCGTGGCGAAGATGACGCAGGCAGTCTCGGCAGTGATCTCGGTGGCGATGCCCTTGCTGCGGAAGCGCGGCGTGAAGAGGCGCATGACATCGTGTGCCAACTCGTCAATCTGAATCGGCGAGGGCGTGCTGTTGTCGCGATAGAAGGCGAGCGTCTGCTTGGAGATGGCGGAGACGCGCTGCAACTCATACTCCGCCATGCTGATGTACTTGCGACCGTTGGTGGAGAGCGACCGTTCCTGCTTGAGCAGGAAGACGAGGTTGGTGAGCGATTCGAGCGGGTTGTTGATCTCGTGCGCGATGGTGGCGGCCATGCGACCGGTGACGGCGAGCTTCTCGGCGGTGCGCAGCGCCTCTTCGCGCGTGCGCTGCTCCTGAACGTCGGTCGCGGTGCAGACCCAGCGGGGCGATTCTGTCTCGCCGCCGAAGGTGACGGCGCGAATCATGTACCAGTGATAGTCACCTGTCGGCTGCTGGCGAAGACGCGCCTCGAGCGAGAAGCCGGCGTGATCGCGGCGCGCGCGCGTCCATGCCTGCTCGCAGCCGGCGAGGTCGTCCGGATGCACGACGCGGGAGTCGCACCAACGCAGGCTGTCCTGCTGGATGGCGCGCCGCCATGCGGGGTTCGCGTAATTGAGATTGCCGTCGGAATCGAGCGTCCAGACGAGCTGCGTGAGGGCGTTGGTGAGCTGGCGGAAGCGCTCTTCGCTGGCGCGGGCGGTGGCCTCAGCGCGCAGGCGGGTCTGGTGCTCGTTGGCTTCCTTGAGGGCGCGACGCACGGCGGGGCCGAGGCGGTCGAGCCGCTGCTTGAGAACGTAATCGGTCGCGCCACGGTGCAGGCTGTTGATGGCCACCTCTTCCCCAACGACGCCGGAGATGAAGATGAAGGGCACCTGGGGGTCGCGTTCGCGGACCATGTCGAGCGCGAGCATGCCGTTGAAGCCGGGCACGTCGTAGTCGGCGAGGATGACGTCGTACGGCCGCTGCTCGAGCAGGCGCACGAAGTCTTCCCGTCCCACGGCGTGATGCAGGTCGAGGGAGAAGCCGTCGCGCTCCATGCGGGCGACTGAGAGATCGCGGTCGAGGAGGCTGTCCTCGAGCATCAGGATGGAGACGGGCCGGGGGGAGATGGGCACGGACTTATCCATTCCGGAGCACCCTGGCGCTGCCCGGCGGCGGCTCATTGAGCACAGCCCAGAAGACGCCGAGGTCCTGCACCGCTTTAATGAATTCTGAGAAGGCGACCGGCTTGACGACAAATGCATTCACACCGAGCTGGTAGCCGGTGATGACGTCTCGCTCTTCGCGCGAGGAGGTGAGCAGGACGACGGGCAGATGATCCATGCCGGGCGTCTTGCGGATCATGGCCAGCAGTTCGAGACCATCGATCTTGGGCAGCTTGAGGTCGAGCAGGACGACGGCGGGGTTGCCGACGGCGCGGCCAGCGTGCACGCCGCGGCGGAACAGGTAATCGGCGGCTTCCTCGCCATCGCGGGCGATGATGACTTCGTTGGCCAGCCGGCTCTTCTCAAGGGCGTTGAGGCACAACTCCAGGTCGAGGGGATTGTCCTCAACGAGCAGAATCGGTTTCAGCATCCAGTCCTTCTTGTCTTGCCGGGAGTGTGAAGAAGAAGGTCGCGCCTTTGCCGACCTCTCCCCGCGCGTCGACGCGCCCCCCATGTCGAGTAATAATTCTCTGAATGTTCGCGAGGCCGATGCCGGTTCCTTCGTACTCCTCGGCGCGGTGCAATCGCTGGAACACTCCAAACAATTTATGCGAATACTGCTGGTCAAACCCGACGCCGTTGTCGCGGACCGAGAAGATGTGATCCTTGCCGCGCAGTTCGACGCCGACATGCACCTCCGGGTTGGCTACCTTGCGTGTGTACTTGATCGCATTTGAAAAAAGATTGATGAGCACCTGGCGCAAAAGGTTGATATCCCCGCGCACGATCGGTAACGGGTCCATGGTGAGACGGATCTCGCGACCGTTCGCCTCCTGCGCGTAGACGTCGGACCAGGCGGCCTGGGCGAGCTCGTGCATGTTGACGGCGTGCTGCGCGATCTTGACGCGGCCGATGCGGGAGAAGTTGAGGAGCGTGTCGACCAGCAGGCCGGCAAAGCGAGTGGACTCGATGATGGTGTTGAGGTAGCGGCGTCCCCGCTCGCTGAGACGATCGCGCTCTTCCTCAAGCAGCAGTTCAGAGAAGCCGGAGATATGACGGAAGGGCGCGCGCAAATCATGGGAGACGGAGTAGGAGAACGCCTCGAGCTCCCTGTTGGCGAACTCGAGTTCGGCGGCGATGTCGGCCATCTCCTCGGCGCGGCGGAGCACGATCTGGATGATGGCGCTGCGCAGCTCGGTTGCGGCCTCGATGTCGGTCTCTTCCCAGGGACGGGCCTTGCCGCGAACGGTCTCGGTCCAGGTCGCAAAGGATTTGCGCGGATGGATGGCGAACCGGCCGTTGGCGGTCTCGATCTGCTTCGCGGGCTCGCCTGCCCACTGAATCGTTTCGCGCAGCTCCGGGCGGAACCAGAGCAGGTACGAGCCGTGCACATTCGAGATGGAGATGGCGAGCAGGCCGCTGGCCGTGGTCGCCCATGAGGCGGCTTCGGGAAATTCGGCAGCGAGCGATGATGTGACAAAGACGTGGCGCTCGCCACGCTCGAGCAGCCAGTCTGAGATACGCAGCACCTCGTCGGAGGCAGGCGTGCGACCAATCAGGGTACACTCGCGGCCGAGCACGAGCGCTACGCCGCCGGCACTGGTGAGCTCGAGGAGATCGCCGGCGTGATCGGTGAGGCTATAGAGGTAACGATCCTCCGTTGCCATGGAGGTGAGCAGGCGACGCTGCACGGTGCGCAGCTCGACGGTGCGAGAGAGGCGTGCCGCTTTGAGTTCTGCGGCGACCTGCGCGGCGAAAAATTGCACGAGCAGATCGCAGGAAGCGCGCAGGCGGTAGGCGACGTGACGCGGCTCACGGTGATGGAGCGAGATCAGCCCCCAAAGGCGGCCATCAATCACGATCGACACCGACATGGACGCGATCGTGCCCATGTTGCGCATGTACTCGCGATGGATGGGCGAGACAGAGCGCAGGATGGAGCCCGACAGATCGAGCGTCGGCTCTCCAGGGTTCAGAGCGCAGATTGGCGATGGCGTGTAGTCGACGTTCGGGATGATGCGGACGCGATTGAGCGCGTAGAGACGACGCGCCTGCTGCGGCACATCGGACGCCGGAAAGCGCAGATGGAGATACGAGGGCAGGCGGTCGTTGCGATCCTCGGCGAGCACGATGCCGGTGCCGTCTTGGTCGAAGCGGTACAGCAGGGCGCGATCGAAGCCGGTGAGCCGGCGGATCTGCCGCGCGGCGACGGCGCTGATCGCCTCGATGCCGGTGAGCGTCGGAATGCGCGAGATGATCGAGTACAGATCGGCGTTGAGGGCATCGACGTCGAGCGGCGCGGACTCGGCTTCGAACTCGAGCACGAGGAGACTGCTGCTGCGATAGGAGACGATCTCGAAGTGCGGCGCGCCGGGTTCATCGGAGAGCGGAGCGGTGATGGCGAACTCGGCGGTAGCGGACGGGCGAGCTACCTGGAGCTGGCGCGAGAGCCGGTCGAGAGACGACGCCGGTAGTAGCGAGCCGATCGTGCGGCCGAGGATGCGATCCAGAGGACGATCGAGAAAGTGCGCGGCCGACTCGCTCGCGTGCGTGATGATGCGGGCCCGCAGATCTTCTTCCGGGCCGCTGAGGGCCAGCAGGAAGCCGTGTGGCTGAATGCTGCCGGGCGTGTGGATCGGCTCGCGATCGCAGCTCTTGAGATCGAGCTCAGCCAGGGCGGCTTCAGAGAGATCTGGAAGGCCTGTACTCATGAGTTCGTGTCCACCGCTGGGATGCAGAAGCTGTGCAGAATGCCGCTTGTGCGCAGCCAGTCCTCGAGGCCGAGGAAGGTCTGGCGCGCGGCGTCTACCGCAGGGTCAACATGAGCAGTGGAGAGTTCTTGTTCGATCAAACGGCAGAAGGCTTTCCAGTGTGCGCCGGTCTCCGGGCCGAAGCCGTAGAAGAAGCTGAGTCCGTGCTCCGGAGTGAGGGCCAGGCGCACGGCGAGATTGCGGACCAGAACCTGGCCACCCAGCCGCGAGCCTTCGAGGACATACATCGATCCGAGCAGGCCGGCCGTGGTGTCGAGTGCGGGGACGTAGGGCGCGATTGAAGAAGCAGGCCCGACGGCGGGCGTGCCGAGGGCGCGGAGATCGCTTGCGAGCAGGGCGGCACGTGCGCGCTCGGCGAGCAGGCCAGCGAAGGGCGCGGGAGCAAGACTGCGGGCGCGTTCCTCCCACGCGGACCAGTAGCCGTAGAAGCCGGTGAGCACGGCACGGTACTGATCGAGGGAGAGATCGCCACCGAGTGGGAGCGCTGTTTCGAGCGACTCGTGGAGATCCGCCGTGCCCTGGCGGAGGGCCTGGAGGATGGTCGGTGCGGTCATCCGTGGTTCGCGACGGCGGAGGCCTGGGGATTCGCGGCGGCGGACGCGGGGAGATTTGTGACGGCGGAGGCCTGCGCGCTGCGTGCGCCCTTGCGAGCGATCAGGGTGGCAACGATGGCGGCGCCGAAGCCGTTGTCGATGTTCACGACAGTGACGTTGGGCGAGCAGGAGTTGAGCATGCCGAGCAGAGCGGCGACGCCGCCGAAGGCTGCGCCATAGCCGACACTGGTGGGCACGGCGATGACCGGCGCGGGCACCAGGCCGCCGACCACGCTGGGCAGTGCGCCTTCCATGCCGGCGCAGACGATGGCGACCTCGCAGCGTTGCAGTGCCTCGTGCTGGGAGAGCAGCCGATGCAGGCCGGCCACGCCGACGTCGTAGTAGCGCTCGACCGGCGCACCGAGGAAGGACGCGGTGATGGCCGCCTCTTCAGCGACGCGAAGGTCGCTGGTGCCGGCGCATAGCACCGCGACCGTACCGGCCGCGGGCGCTGTGCCGGCGGTAGCTGCCTGGCGCAGCGTGACACAGCGCGCGATGGCGTGAAACTCAGCGTTCGGCACGCGAGCGGCGACCGCGTGCCACGCGGCTTCGCTGACGCGGGTGGCGAGCACGTCTTCGCCCTGCGCGGCCATGCGGGCGAAGATCTCGGCAACGTGCTCCGGCGTCTTGCCTTCGGCGTAGATCACCTCTGGAATGCCGAGGCGCAGGCCGCGGTGATGGTCGATGCGAGCGAAGCCAGCGTCTTCATAGGGCATCGTGCTGAGGCGCTCGAGCGCGGAAGAGGGCGAGAGTGCGCCGGCGCCGACGGCCTCGAGCAGCGCAAGAACATCATGGCGGTGAAGTGGAGCGCTCACGGCGCGGGGGTCTCCTCGGGAAGGATGTCGGGTTGAGCGGGGCGCTCGCGCCAGGCCGCGAGCGCTGCCTCGAGCACCTGCTTGAGCGGCACGCGGTGAGCGACGGCAAGTATGTGGCAGTCGTCGTATTCCGGCTGCGCATGGGTGAGTGTGCCATCGAGCGAGGCTGTCTTGATGCGCACGTCGCCAAAGGTAGTTGTGATCGTGACGTGTTCTCGATCAAGCGTGCGGCGCTGCTCCAGGCGATGGCGGATGCCAAGCGTCGAGGTCTCGCGAAAGAGCAGCTCTTCAAAGCGCGGGAGGTCGCCGGGGCGGCAGAGGACGGTGAGCAGCGTGCCGAGACGACCCTTCTTCATGGTGACGGGTGTGGTCATGACGTCAAGCGCGCCGTGCTCGAGCGCGAGTTGCGCGGTGTGGGCGACGACCTGCGGACTGAGGTCATCGACTGCGCACTCGAGCACGGCGATGGTTTCGCGCGCGACGGTGTCGGCCGTGGAGGTGTCGGTCGTGGAGGAGTCGGCTATGAGCTCTGTCGCGGTTGCGCCAAGGCTGAGGCGGAGCACGTTGGGAAAGCGCGGTGGATTGCGCGTGCCTGCACCATAGCCGATGCGGTCGAACGCGGCAGCAGGGCGTGTGAAGGTGCAGTCGAGCGCGCGCAGCAGCGCGGCGCCGGTGGGCGTGACCAGTTCCATGGCGGGCCCGTCGCTGTAGGTGGGTGCGCCACGCAACAGGGCGGCAGTGGCGGGCGCGGGCACCGGGAAGCGGCCGTGCGCGCAATCGACGAAGCCACTGCCAACGTTCACGGGCGAGCAGTACCAGCGCTCGACGCCAAGCGAGGTGAGGCCGACCGCCGCGCAGGTGATGTCAACGATGGCGTCGACTGCGCCAACCTCGTGGAAGTGGATCTCCGCGATCGGCACATTGTGGATGGCGGCTTCGGCCTCGCCGAGCAGGGTGAACGCACGCAGGGCGAGTTCGCGCGCCGCAGACGGAAGAGGCGCGGCATGGAGCAGTGCGCGAATCGCAGTCAGCGAGCGGCCATGCTCGTGCTGGTGCTGGTGCTCATGAGGTTGGTCATGCGGGTGCGCATGGTCGTGCGGGTGCGTGTGCGAGTGCTCATGAGCATGGTCGTCCGTGTGCGGATGGGAGTGCTCGTGTGGCGCGGGTTTGGCAGGGGCGTCGGCGTCGTTTCCGTCGACCAGGACGCGAGCCTTCCGGGCGTGGATGCCGCTTCGGTCGGCACCGGCAAAGGTAAGTGTGGCGCCGACGTTCAGAGCTGCCGCGGTCTGGACGAGGAACGCCGGGTCAACGCCGGCGTCGGCCAGTGCGCCGAGCAGCATGTCACCGCTGATGCCGGCAAAGCACTCCAGATAGCCGATACGAACGCGATTCGTGCTCAGGTGTGGTCTCTCCTGCTGGCTTAGTGTCGCTCAGGCGGACTTGCCGCCGCCCGCGAGCACGCTCAGGGGCAGCACTTCGTTCATGGAGCCGCTACGGTACCCATCGCAATCGACGGCAGCGTACTGAAAGCCGGCGCTGCGAACGGCTGCACCGATGCGGCGAAACATGTCGCGGCTGAGCGCGCTCTCCATCTCATCGGGATCAATTTCGATGCGGGCGACGACGCCGTGGTGGCGTACGCGAAAGCGCGTGAGGCCAAGGGCGAGCAGGGCGTCCTCGGCCTGCTCCACCTGCTCGAGGACTTCAGGGGTGACGCGGCGGCCGTACTCAATCCGCGAGGAGAGGCAGGCAGAGGCCGGCTTGTCCCACACGTCGAGCGCGGCAGCGCGGGCCAGGGCACGCACATCGCTCTTGGTCAGGCCGGCGTCGGCGAGCGGCGCAGCAACCGCATGCTGAGTGGCGGCCTGCTGACCGGGGCGGTAGTCGCGCGTGTCGTCGGCGTTGAGACCGTAGATGACGTGAGCGATGCCGCGGGCTGAGCGCTCGCGCTCGAGCACGGTGAAGAGCTCGTCCTTGCAGTGGAAGCAGCGGGTGGCGTCGTTGCGTGCGTAGTCTTCGCTGGCCAGCTCGCCGGTCGCAACCGTGCTGAGCGGAATGGCCTGCGTGGTCGCGAACGCGATGGCCTCGCGCAGATGACGGCGCGAGAGGCTGGCGGAGTCGGCAAGAATGGCGATCATCTGCGGACCGAGCGCCGCATGGGCGGCGTAGGCGAGGTAAGCCGAGTCGACACCGCCCGAGTAGGCCACGACCACGCTGCCGAGTTCACGGAGCCGCGCCTCGAGCGCACGCCGCCGCTGCGACAGGACCTCGTCGTCAGCGGCAGCGGTTGGGAGCACGGGTTGCGCGGACATGGACATGGTCTCCTTGCGCTCTAACCGAGGTACTGCGGATTGTGCGTCGTGCCATCGAACATGGTCGAGGTCTTGTATTTCTCAAACTGCCCGGCGACGGCGGTGTTTGCGGTCTTCGCGAGCAACGCGGTCATCTCCTCGTGCGGCAGCGGCTTGAAGTTACGCGCGACGCCGAGTGCCTGGTTGAGCCGGTCCATGGAATCGCAGCCGGTGATCGTAAGCGAGACGGGGAGGCTCATGGCGTACCGCAGACAGTCTGTCGCACTCACGGTTTTGCTGTCGAGTATGATGCCGTTCCCGATCGGCTTCATGCCGAGGATGCCCATGTTGTGACGCCGCGCGACGGGCAGCACCTTGGTGGTGAAGCTGTCGAAGTGCGCGTCCATAACGTTGAGCGGCATCTGCACGGTATCGAAGGTAAAGCCATGCTTGTCGGCCGTCTCGATCATGTGGAGGTGGATCTCCGGGCTCTTGTGGCCGGTGAAGCCGATGTAGCGCAGCTTCCCTTCCTTCTGCGCCTGTTTAAGGACGTCGACGACATAACCGGGCTGGAAGGCCTGCTCCGGGTCACCCATGCGGATGACTTCATGGATCTGTACCAGGTCGATGTGATCGGTCTTGAGCCGCTGGAGCGACTGTTCGAGCTGCTGGCGCGCCGCGGCCGGGGTGCGGCCGTCAATCTTGGTCATCAGGAAGGCCTTTTGCCGGTAGCCGTCGGCCAGGGCCTTGCCCATGCGCTCTTCACTGACGCCGTCGTTGTAGTCCCAGCAGTTGTCGAGGAAGTTGACGCCGGAGTCGAGCGCGGTGCGCACGATACGGATGCCTTCCTGCTCGGAGACGCTGTGCGCGCCGATGTGGTAGCCGCCGATGCCGATGCAGGCGACGGACTGGCCGGTCCGGCCGAGGGTGCGGCGCGGAATGTCGCCGGTGGCGGCGATTGCCTCCTCGCGGAGCGCGAGCAGCGCAGTGAGAGCGGCGGCAGATTTGAGAAAGTCGCGTCGTTCCATCAGAGCACCTCCGGGGTGGCCGGCAGAGTGGAGGAGCAGGCCCGACCGCGGGCGTGCCTTTCCTTCACCATGAGACGCACGGCAGCGTCCGTACGCTGCGCGAAAGGGTAAGCGCTTTGCAGGGGACGCAAGGGGCAGTAGCCTAGAGGAACGCCCGCGTGAGAACGATCCCCTTCTTTCGGACTCAAGCCCCGCTGACCACGGCCGAGCGGCTCGCCAAGCGCCGTCTCATCGTTCAGGATACGCTCTCCCTGCTGGCCGTCACCGCGACGACGGTGGTGCTGGCGATCCTGACGTATCTGATCTTTCAGTCGTACTCCCAGCACCAGCGGGATGCGGCGGCGCGGTGGAAGCGGCGGGGCGAGGCGGCGCTCCGGAACAACAACCCGAAGGTCGCGGTGTTCGACCTGCGCGCGGCGCTGGGGTATGAGGGCGGAGACCGGACGACGGAGATCGACCTGGCCGATGCGCTGGCCCGTGCGGGCAGGCTGCAGGAGGCAACTGCGTACTTCAACACGCTATGGGAGCGGGAGCCGGGCAACGGCAACATCAATCTGCAATTGGCGCGGCTGGCGGGACGGCAACAGCAGCCGGCGACGGCGCTCGAGCACTACCACGCGGCGATCTATGGCGTGTGGGAGGGGGATGGCGCGATCCGCCGGCGGCAGGTGCGGCTGGAGTTGGTGCGCTACCTGATCCAGCAGAACCGACTGGGCGAGGCGCGGGATGAGCTGCTGATCGCCGCAGGCAATGACACGGGGACGCCGTCGCTACTGGAAACCGCGGGCCTGCTGGCGCAGGCGCACGCATACGGCGACGCGCTGCACCTCTATCGCGAGGTGGCGGGGCGTCGTCCACCGATGACCGAGGCGTTTGAAGGCGCTGGGCAGATGGCGTTTGCGATGGGGCACTTCCGCACGGCTCACCTGTTCCTGGAGCGAGCAGTGACGGTGGCGTCACCGCAGCAGCCGCTGGTGAATCACGAGCTGACGGAGCACAACCTGCAGGTAGCGCGCGCAGTGATGGCGGCGTATCCGTCGCCATCACTGCCGGAGCGGGAGCGACTGCGGCGGGTGGTGCAGGCTTATGCGACAGCGCGACGGCGCTTTCAGGCTTGCACGATGAAAGCACCAGCGGCAGGCGCGGCGACCGGCGGTCAGCCAGGAGCGCCGACGGACGCAGCCAGGACTCACGAGATTGCCGCGCTGGCGGAGCGCTGGCAGCAGGCGCCTTCCCCGCTGACGGTGCAGCAGCTCCAGCGGGATGATGGGCTCGAGACGGTCGTGATGCAACTGGTGTATGACACGGAGCTGGCGCTGGATAGCGCTCCGGCAGCCGCGGCGGGGACCTCGGGCGGCGGAACACCCACGACGCAAACGGCAACAGCACCTGCCGCAAAAACGCCGGCCCCGGCGAGGGTCGCCGCTCCACCGTCGGCCTGCGGACCTCCAGCGGGGCTGGATGCGGCGCTGCTGCGGATTGCCGCGACGCCGGACGGCGTGGACCAGTGACCGGCAGGCTGCGAAGAGCGATAGGTTAGACAAGACGGCAAACAGGCCGATCGAGGACGATGGAGCCAGCGACAGAGTCAGGCAGGATCGAAGCAACGGAGACTGCGAACGGCACGGCTGCAAAAGCCGCAGCAGCCGTAGCAGCGCCGCCCCCCGCCAAGGACGCGCCGGGCGACGTGATGCCGGCGGTCGAGCCGCTGCAGCGGCTGTCGCAGATCGACCTGCTGAAGATTGCGCCGACGCGCGACGAGCGGCTGTTCCTGGTGCTGTCGATCTTTATTGGCATCATCTCCGGCCTGCTGGTGGTGAGCTTCCGGGTAGCGATCAGCTGGATCCAGACGCTCACCATAGGGTCGGTGCCGCAGCCGGGGCTCTACCGGCTGATCTATGTACCGGTGATCCTGGGCACGGTCGTCGCGGTGCTGGTGCAGCGGTTCTTTCCCGGAGCCCGCGGCAGCGGCGTCAACCAGACCAAGGCCGCGCTCTATATCTATAACGGGTTTATCTCGTTCAAGACGGTGATCGGCAAGTTCATCACGTCTGCACTGGCGTTGGGCGCCGGCTTCTCGCTGGGGCCGGAGGATCCGTCGCTGCAGATCGGCGCGGGCGTCGCGTCGATGGTGAGCCGGCGGCTGGGGCTGAGCCGGCAGCGGCTTCGATTGTTCGCGCCGGTGGGTGCGGCCGCCGGATTGGCAGCCGCCTTCAATGCGCCGATCTCGGCCATCCTGTTCGTGATCGAAGAGGTGATCGGTCGGTGGAGCGCAGCCGTGCTGGGTTCGGTCGTGCTGTCGGCGATCTCGAGCGTGGTGGTGGCGCGGCGCTTCTGGGGCTCGGAGCCGATGTTCCAGATCCCCTCCGTGACGGTGACAGATTCGCGCGAGCTGCTGGCCTACGCGGTACTGGGCGTGATCGGCGGACTCTCGGCGAGCATCTTCTCCCGCGCGCTGGGCTACCTGCGGCCACGGCTGCGCAACCTGCCGCGCTGGACCTTTTATGTGCAGACGCCGCTGGCCGGACTAGCGGTCGGGCTGATCGGCTTCTTCGGCTTTCCGCAGATCATGGGTCCGGGCTACGAGGTGATGAACCGCGCCATGCATGGGCAGTTCACCTGGACGCTGCTGCTGACACTCGCGCTTCTGAAGATTCTGGCGACGACGCTGTCGTTTTCAAGCGGTACGCCGGGCGGCATGTTTGCGCCGACGCTGTTCGTAGGCGCGATGCTGGGCGCCTCGATCGGCACATTCGAGCAGCATCACTTCCCTCACCTGCATGTCTCCATCGGCTCGTATGCGCTGGTCGGCATGGGCGTGCTGTTCGCAGCGTTCCTGCGCGTGCCGCTGACGTCGGTGTTCATGGTGCTCGAGGTGAGCGGCAACTACTCGATCATTCTGCCTGTCATCCTGGCGAACACGATCGCGTACCTCGTCTCTCGCAGCCTGCAGCCCGCGGCCATCTTCGAGGTGTTCACGCACCAGGACGGGTTGGACCTGCCCTCGATGGAAGAGCAGCGCGAGGAGATTGTGCTGCACCTGGAGGATGCGCTGCGCCCGCTCTCGATCCCGGTGATCGATGTTGGGGTGACCCTGAAGACGGCGCTCGAGCAGATCGGTGACGCCGAAGTCTTCTTCATCCGCCTGCCGCAGCATGCGTGGTATTCGATGACGGCAGCGGAGCTGCGCTCGATTGCCGCAGTCAATCAACCGGAGACGCCGGTCGCCAATCTGCTGAAGCCGGATCGACTGCCACTGCTCTTCCCCGATCTGCCGTTGGATTCGGCACTGCCGCACCTGGCGCGATGGCCGATCCTGCCGGTACAGAACCGCGCGAGCCGCGGCGCGATCGATGGCACGGTGACGCTGGCCGATGTGCTGTCGCGCTATCAAGCCACCTAGCACCGAGCGAGCAGCAGTGTGGCACACTGAATTCTTGATGGAGCGCCGCCGCGGCTCGCGCCCAACGAACGCATGAGCCTGAGCCAACGACTGATTGCCGGGATGGTGTTGCTGGTTGCCCTGCTGACCGTGGCGGCTGCGGGTGGCGTTCGTCTGCTCGCGCTGGCAAGACTCTCTCCTCACGTGATGCACGCGGCAACACAGGCAGCGGTGGGTGCCGTCGTGCTTGGGTTAGTCATCGCCGCGGTGGTGACGCTCTCCGTTCTGCGGCCGCTGCGACGCTCGGCCGTGCAACTGCGGGCCATCGGCGAAGGCCGCCTGGAGCAGCGGCTGGACTGGAGCGGCAACGACAGCCTGGGCGAGATGGCGACCGAGATCAACCGGATGGCGGTGCACATTCGCGATCTGCGCGAGACGGAGTTCGGGCGCAAGCAGATGGAGCACCAGCTCTCCGACGCAGTGGTGCAGTCGATCTTCGAACCCGTGATCGTGACCGATGCGCGCGGGCAGGTGCTGAAGCTGAATACGGCGGCCGAGCAGTTGCTGGGTGAGTCCGCTGGGGATCGCATGGCGCTGGCCAACACGCCTGGGGGGCAGAAGATTCTGAGCGCAGTGCGCGATGCTGTCTCCATGCAGCGGCCGGTGGCGCACGAGGGCGAGGCGGCGCTGCTGCCGATGTGGATCGGGCAGGCAGAGCGGAGTTATCGACTTCGCACGACTCCCATACGCGACACCGACGGCAAGCTGCTGGGCGCGGTCAGCGTGCTCGAAGATGTGACCGAGCTGCAGGACCTGGACCGCTTCAAGACACGCTTCATTGCGGTTGCATCGGACAAGCTGAGGACGCCGCTCGAGAAGCTGCGGCTGGCGCTCTACTCGCTTAACAAGGGCTTTGCCGGGGATCTGCGGCCGTTGCAGGCAGACCTGGTGCACGGCGCGGAAGAGGATGCCGAGCACCTGAATGACCTGATGACCGACCTGATCGATGTGGCGGAACTTGATACGGGCCAGCGGCAGTTACGAATGGAGCGGCTGCGGCCGATCGACATCCTGCGCGACGCAGCGCTGCGCTTTCAGCAGGAGGCGAACAAGCGCGAGGTGCAGATCCACATCGAGGCCTTCCCCGACCTGTCACCCGTGCACGGTGACAGACGCGCGCTCAAGAGCGTGATGGACAACCTGCTCTCAAACGCGCTGCGCTTCACACCAGCGCGCGGCACCATCGTGCTCGAAGCGCAGGAGCAAAAGAAACGAGTGCAGTTCTTTGTGCGCGACACCGGCGCGGGGATCGAGCCGGAGCGGCTGAAGCGCATCTTCGGGCGGTTTGTGCAGAGCGCACGTCCCGCCGAGCAGGGCCGCGGTGCAGTGGGCAGCGCTGGTCCGGACGGCACGGGGCTGGGACTTGCGCTGGTACGCCGATTGGTCGAGTTGATGCACGGGCAGGTCTCGGTCGAGAGCCGCGTCGGCCAGGGCACGACGTTCAGCTTCACGTTGCCGCTGGCACCGACGCGGCTGACGCGGCACGCAATCGAGGTGGGGTGAGATGAGCGAGCCGAACGAGCCACTCGCACCGTCGCCGACGTCATCGACGGACGCGCAGGCCGAAGGCCACAGCCTGCCGCCCGAGCCGGCCAAGCTGCGCATCTATCTCGGCGCTGCGCCGGGCGTCGGCAAGACGTACCAGATGCTGGAACACGCGCACCTGCTGCGCAAGCAGGGTGAGGACATCGTTATCGGCTTCGTCGAGCCGCACAAGCGCATCGACACCGAGGCGATGATCCGCGACCTAGAGATCATTCCGCAGAAGGCGATTCCCTACCGGTCTGTCGTGCTGCAGGAGATGGATCTGGACGCGATCCTGGCGCGAAGGCCGAAGATCGTGCTGGTGGACGAGCTGGCGCATTCGAATGTGCCGGGTTCACGTAATGGCAAGCGTTACGAGGATGTTCTCGAGCTGCTGGAAGCCGGTATCGATGTCTTCACCGCGGTGAATGTGCAGCACCTGGAGACGCTGAACGATACTGTCGCGCGCTCATCCAACACAGCGATACGCGAGACGGTGCCGGACAGCCTGCTGAAGCGGGCCGACCAGATTGTGAATGTCGACATACCGGTCGAAGAGCTGCGCACGCGGCTGCGGCAGGGCAAGATTTATGCGCCAGAGAAGATCGAGCAGGCGCTCTCGAACTTCTTCCGCAAGGGCAATCTGAACCTGCTGCGCGAGCTCGCGCTGCGCACGACGGCGGCCGAAGTCAGCTCGCAGGCAGCGGATTATCGACGCTCTCAGGGCCTGGAGCAGGCGCCCATCCCGGAGAAGGTGATGGTGTGTTTGTCGCCGCGCCCCGGGACCGACCGGCTGCTGCGCGCGGGTGCGCGCATTGCCTCGCGACTTTCTACCATCTGGTACGCCGTCCGCGTGGAAGCGCCAGACGAGTCTCAGAATGTTGAGAAGACAGAGGACAAGCAGCGGATGGAAGAGTACCAGCGGCTGGCCCGCGACCTGGGTGCGAAGGTGGTCGTGCTGAAGGACAAGAACGTCTCGAACGCACTGATCCAGTTTGCGAAGCAGGAAGGCATCTCACACGTGGTGTTCGGGCAGTCGGCGCGCTCGCGCATGGACATTCTGCTGCGCGGCTCGGTGATCAACCGCTTTCTCGCCGAGGTGCGCGATGTCACGGTGCAAGTGGTGCCGATGCAGAAGCCGCGACGGCTTGAGCCGC
Source organism: Candidatus Dedyshia acidiphila (assembly GCF_051025295.1). Lineage (NCBI taxonomy): Bacteria > Pseudomonadati > Acidobacteriota > Terriglobia > Terriglobales > Acidobacteriaceae > Candidatus Dedyshia > Candidatus Dedyshia acidiphila. The sequence continues at coordinate 124,782 of NZ_JBMGJV010000004.1, forward strand.
GCTAAGTTCACAACTACCAACAGGAGACAACATGGCAGAGAGCAACGTTACGATTACGACCCGACCGAATGGCCCGTTTCGCGTGGAGGGCCCCATCCGCCTGATCGATGTCGATGGCAAGGAGATCGATTTGACCGGCAAGCCTGCGGTTTCGCTGTGCCGCTGCGGCGCGTCGGTGAAGAAGCCGTTCTGCGATGGCACGCATTCGAAGGTGGGCTTCCAGGCGGCAGAAGCAGCGGTTGCGGCCGAGCAGAAGTAAGCGGGGAGCATCTTTGCTTGACAAGGGCCAGCGGCGGGATGAAGCTGGCCCTGCCTGACGCGCCGCTTGAGCGAACGCAGGCGAGATCTGCACGTTTCCTAAGGAGAGACCCTATGCACCTGACCCAGAAGAGCCGTTGGATGCGCCTGGCATTCCTTCCCGCCGTTCTCGTAGCCGGACTGCTTCTATCCCCGGCTCACGCGAGCGCGCAGGCTGCAGCGCAGAGCACGACCAACAGCACCGCGCACCACAGCGCCGCGGCAGCCAAGAGCGCGAAGACGTCCGCGGCGACCGCCAGCAGCACTGCTGCGATGACGGATCTGGTCGACCTGAACTCGGCCAGTGCTGATCAGCTGAAGGCGCTGCCCGGCGTGGGGGATGCCTATTCGCAGAAGATTGTCGCGGGCCGGCCGTACAGCAAGAAGACCGACCTGGTGACCAAGAAGATTGTGCCGCAGGCGACTTACGCGAAGATCAAAGACAAGGTGATCGCGAAGCAGAAGTAATTGTCGACTTCAACCGATGTTGAGGCGCTAGGCTTCGCGCAGCGCCTCCATCGGCTCCACATGCGAAGCGCGTCGCGCGGGCAGCCACGCCGCAAGTAAGCCCGACGCCAGCATGATCAGCAGAACAAACGAGAGTGTCGGCAGGTCGTGTGGGTGCACGCCGAAGAGGAAGCGCGTGATCAGCCGCGTGGCCAAGAGGCTGGCAGCGAGTCCCGCGATGAGGCCGGCGACGAGCATCCCGAGGGCGCGAGCGAGGAACATGCGCTCGATGCGGCGACGCGGCGCGCCGAGCGCGAGGCGCACACCAATGTCGTGCGTGCGCTGCGAGACGAGGTATGCGAGGAAGCCGTAGAGGCCGGTGAGCGCGACCAGCAGGGCGCAGCCGCCGAAGGCTTCGAGCAGGCGTGCAGCGAAAAGCTGGTCGCCGATGTTGTCGTTGACCACCTGCTGCATGGTTTCGACGACGGTACTCTTGAGTGCGGGATCGACGGCAGCCATGGCGGCGCGGATGTCGGGCGCGATCTGCTCAACAGGGACGCTGGTGCGGATGGCGATATTTGCATACGTGCGCATCGCAGACTGGTAGAAAGTGTCGCTGGGCAGCATCTGCTCTGCGCATATATCGATCTCCGGAGCAGCCGGCTCCGCTAGCGACACCTGGCGCACGTCATCGATGACACCGACGATGCGGACTCTGCGCTTCTTATCCTTTGCGAGATTCAGCGGAAAGTCCTCGAGCGACTTCCCGGACTTGCTCCACAGGTTCGCAAAGGTCTGGTTCACAACCGCGACTGGCTGCGTGGTTGAGGTGTCGCTCTCGTTGAAGAAGCGGCCCTGCCGCATGCTAAAGCCCAGGACCTTCTGCAAGTCGCGGCCATCTGCGTGAAATTGCATGGTCAGCCGATGACTATCCGGTCCGGTCTCGGTGTCTCCAAAGCTCATGTACAGCAGCATGCTGAACTCCCTGTTCAGGGGAGCGACGGTAGTCAGCGCCGCGAACCGGACACCGTGGATGGCACGAATCCGCTCGAGGAGCGGTTCATACAGCGCACGCTGCATATCGGCCTCCTTATATCGGAAGCCGGGATAGTCGGGATGCACGAGGGCTACATGATCGGTACGGAAGCCGAGCGGCACCTTGCGCAGTTCCAGCACAGTGCGAAGCAGCAGACCGCAGGCCACGAGCAGCACCACCGTGCAGGCGACCTCCGCCGAGACGAGCGCATGCTGGAATCGCAGGTGACCACGCCCTGGCGGCGAAGAGGACTGGCGGCTGAGCGACCTCTCGCTCAGCCTGCGTGTCGCAAGCAACGCAGGGACGATGCCAAACAGCATCGCGCTGAGCAAGCTCAAGGCGACGAGAGCACCGAGGACGCGCGCATCGGGAACCGGATGCTCCGGCAGTTGCAATCGGGTGTGAAGCAAGTGCGCAAGGGTGAGCAGCACGGACTCTGCAAGCACGAGACCGGCGGCAGTGCCGAGCAGACTGAGGAGCAGCGATTCGATGACAAGCTGCCGCACGATACGCCAGCGGCCGGCACCGAGTGCGCTGCGAATCCCGAGCTCGCGTTGACGAGACACGCCGCGGGCCAGCAGCAGATTGCTGACATTCAGGCAGGCGATCAGCCATAGCGTAAGCACGGCCGCGAGGAAGGCGAGCAGTGCTGGGCGATCGTCTTCGTTGAGAGTGCTTCGAAGGCTTTTGACCTTGACCTGCACTGCGGCGATGTCCATCGAGGTCTTGGCGACGCGCTGGCGAGCAAGCGCCAACTGCTTGGCAGACAACTCGGCGGCCACCTGCTCCAGGCTGACGCCCGGTTGCAATCGGACCATAGCGCCGGACGATGCGTCCGGCTCAAGGGGCACTGGGGTCCAGACCTGCAGCGGAGGTCCGGACAATGTGAACGCGAAGCCCGGCGGCATCACGCCGATGATGGTGTAGAGCTTGTCGTCGAGCCGAGCTGTTCTGCCCACGATATTGCGGTCAGCGCCGAATGCGTTTTGCCAGAGCGCGTAGTTCAACAGCAGAACGCTGCCCGGCCCGCTGCGTACATCGCTAGCCATGAAGCAGCGGCCCAGCAATGGCGTGACCTGCAGAAAGCCGCAGAGGTCAGAACCAACATCGACGCGATCGACCTGCTCCAGGGATCTTCCGTGCTGCATCCAGGTCTGCCCCATACCGCGCGAGTGCAGAAGCTCTCGGATGGAATGCGACTGTTTCCAGACCATCAGGTCGGTGTCCGATGCGCCGGCGTACCTGCCCTCCCGATCGACGGGGGTCAGCTTCACGATCTCGTTCGCATGGCCGTAGGGCAGGTGACGCAGCAAGGTCTGGCTGATGACGGTGAAGAGCGCCGCGTTCGCGCCAATGCCCAGCGCGAGCACGACGACCACGGTTGCGGTGAAGCCGGGCGACTGGCGGAACTGGCGCAGGGCGTAACGCAGGTCGGCGACGAGTTCGTCCCACAGGCGCAGTCCGTAGGCATCGCGGCAACGTTCACTCACTGCGGCTGCAGAGGAGCCGAATTCAAGGCGGGCACGGCGTTGTGCTTCGTCGGGCGGAGTGCCTTGCGCGATCAGGTCGGCAGTGTAGCTCTCCATGTGGAAGTCGAGTTCGTCTTGCATCTGCTGCTCGAAGTGGTCGCGGCGGCGCATGGCGCGCCACCAAGAGCGGAGCCGGCTGCCGAGCAGCATCCTCATAGCTCCTCCGGCTCGGTCCGGAGCACGCCGGCGATGACCGCGGCCATGCGGTTCCACTGATCGGTTTCGGCGCGGAGCTGCTTTCTACCAGCGGCGGTGAGGCGATAGAACTTGGCGCGGCGGTTGTTCTCGGATTCACCCCACTCGCTCGCGATCAGGCCGCCGTGTTCGAGGCGGTAGAGCGCGGGGTAAAGCGAGCCCTGCTGGATCTCAAGCTGCTGCCCGGAGATCTGCTGGATGCGCAGGAGCACGCCATAGCCGTGCAGGGGGCCGAGTGAGACGGCCTTGAGGATCAGCATGTCGAGCGTGCCCTGCAGGAGGTCGAGTTGCTTGCTGCCCATGGGTGCTCTCCTCGATTGGCTAGGAGAGTAGCGCAGGTGACTCCTAGGCTGTCAAGGAGAGCGGTGTACGGGAAAGAGCTCAGGCGCGGATGCGCGGATTCAGCACTGCGTAAAGCACGTCGGTCGCGAGGTTCACCAGCACGTAGGTGAGCCCGACGGCGAGGATGCAGCCCTGGACCAGGGCATAGTCGCGGTTCGAGATGGCGGAGATGGTGAGGCGGCCGACGCCGGGCCAGCTGAAGATCGTCTCCGTGACGATGGCGCCCGCGAGCAGCGCGCCAAACTGTAACCCCACCAGTGTCACGATCGGGATGAGCGCGTTGCGCAGTGCGTGGCGGTAGAGCACGGTGCGCTCGGGCAGCCCTTTGGCACGCGCAGTGCGGATGTAGTCCTGGCCTAGCTCTTCGAGCATGGCAGTGCGCACCATGCGGGTGAGGATGGCGGCAAGGCCTGAGCCCATGGTCAGAGCCGGCAGCACGAGGTGCGCGGGCGAGCCGGCGCCGGATACGGGCAGCCAGCCAAGCTTGATGGACACGAGCAGGATCGCGATCGGGCCCAGCGCAAAGGACGGGAAGGACAGCCCGAAGAGCGAGACCACGCCGACGGCGTTGTCGCGCCACTGTCCGCGATAGAGCGCTGCGAGGATGCCGGCAGGGATGGCGGCGAGCAACGCGACGATCAGTGCGGCGATGGTGAGCTCCAGCGTGTACGGGTAGCGCTGCAGGATGAGGTGGGTGACGGAATCGTTCAGCCGCATGGAGTGGCCGAGGTCGCCATGCAGCACGCCGTGCCAGTAGTGCAGGTATTGACTGCCGACGGGGAGGTCGAGTCCGTACTGGTGGCGCAGGGTTTGCAGGTCTGTGGCCGACGCGCCCTCGCCGAGCATCTGTGCCACGGGATCGCCGGGCACGAGATGAATGAGCAGAAAGACAACGGAGACGACGAGCCAGAGAACGGGGAGTGTGTAGAGGAGACGTCGCCCGAGCGCGGGCAGCAGTCTCATGCAGTGCCTCGCGACAGTGCCGCGGGTTCAGTGGCGCCACCGTCCGCTGTTGGCGAAGCGGGAACGGGTTCGATGCGCACGCGGCTGATGCGGTGTCCACTCATCTCGGCAACAGTGTAGCGGCGACCTTCGTAGTCGACGCTCTCACCGCCCGTGGGAATCTGTCCGAGGCGCGCGAGCAGGAACCCGGCGAGTGTCTCGACACCACCATCCCGCGGCAGCAGCAGGTGCATTTGAGTCTCGAGATCGCGGAGCGTGACGCCGCCGTCCAGGTAGAAGGCCTCTGCCGGCAACCGCGGCGTGCTCCGGGTGGCGATGTCGAATTCGTCCTCCATCTCGCCGACCAACTGCTCGAGTGCGTCTTCAACGGTGACGAGCCCGACCGTCGAGCCATGCTCGTCGACGACGATGGCAAGGTGACGGCGGCGCTCCTGGAATTCGTGCAGCAGGTCGAGCACGGGCTTGGTCTCCGGCACGACAACGACATCGCGCATGATCTGGCCGAGCAGCAGGATGCGCAGCGGGTTCTGCGCCGGCGCGGAGCGCTGAAGCGCGAACTGCATGAGGCGCGAGATGTCTTTCGAATAGACGACGCCGATGATGTACTCCGGGCCACGGGTCGCGTCGTAGACAGGGACACGGGAGTGCTGCTCCTCGACGATGCGCGCACTGGCCTCCTCGAGCGTCATGCTCGCGGACAGCGAAAAGATGCGTTGCCGCGGGGTCATGATCTCGCGCGCGACGACGTCGTTCAGCTCGACGGCGCGATGGATCAACTGCTCCTGGTAGGCGGGTAGCAGTCCCTGGTGGCGGATCGCGGTGGCGACCAGCTTCAGCTCCTCGGGTGAATGGACGGACAGCTCGCCGACCGGAGTGGCATGGAAGAGCCGCAGCACGAGGCTTGCTGAGCTGTTCATCAGCACGACGAAGGGACGGGTGAGCTGGATAAAGGCCAGCATGGGGGCCGCGACGCCGAGCGCAATCTGCTCCGGGCGGCGCAGAGCGAGCGACTTGGGCACCAGCTCGCCCAGGATCACCTGCAGGTACGTAATCAGGGCAAAGGCGAGTCCGGCGCTGAGGCCGTGAGCGAAGAGCGCGGCATGGGGCAGGGCGGAGAGTGGCCGCTCGAACATGGGAGCGAGTGCTGGCTCGCCGATCCAGCCGAGGGCGAGGCTGGCGATGGTTACGCCGACCTGGACGGCGGAGAGCGCCTCATTGAGCGCGGCGTGGAGCTGGGCGACCGAGCGCGCGCCAGCGCTGGTGCGGGACAACTGCTCGATCCGGGTGCCGCGGAGGCTGACGAGGGCGAACTCAGCCGACACAAAAAAGCCGTTCACCAGGATCAGGACTACAATGGCAACACCGTGAAAGAGCGTCCAGTGGACCATGACTATAGGGTAAAGCAGCACTTTTGTTCCTCGTTGTAACGACAAAGGTCAGGATATGATCCAGTCCGCGAGGATTTGAGGACATGGAGCAGCCTCTTTACAGGCAGGGGTGGCGGGCGGCCCTGGTCGTCTACGCCAGCGTGCAGTTTTTGTTGCTGACCTTTCTAGCCATGCTGGTCTACCCCGGGGGAGCCGTATTCCACGGGGACAGCGGGCATTATCTTTTCCTGCACAACTTCTTCAGCGATCTGGGCGCGACGGTCACGCCGGCTGGCCGATCGAACCTGGTGTCCTGCTTCCTGTTTTCGTTCGCGCTTGCCTCAGTCGGCGTGGCGCTGGTGCTGGCCTCGCGCAACTGGGTCGTGGTGTACCGGCACGACCGGGCGGCGCGCGTGGCCGGTCTTTTGTCTCAATTGTTTGTGACCTTTGCAGGTCTGGGCTTTGTCGGCGTGGCGCTGACGCCGTGGAACTTGTTGCTGGCTGCACACAACCACTGCGTGCAAGTTGCGTTCACGTTTTTGCTGCTGGCGCAGGTGTGCCTCGTGGCGCTCCAGGTGGCCAACCGCTGGGCGGTGTCGCTGATCGCACTGAATGCGGTGTATGTGCTGTTCCTGGTGACCTACGTCTGGATCCTCTTGCATGGACCGACGCTTGAGACCGAGGCGGGGGTCGCGTTCCAGGTGGTGGCCCAAAAGGCGATCGTCTATCTCTCGGTCATCAACGTGGGGCTGCAGGCCTCGGCGATGCTGCAGGATCTGCGGCAAGTGCCGATGACTGCCCCGGTTCCCGTTCCGGGACTGGTCGTCTCGGCAGCGAGGGTGGACTAGGCCGCGGAACTTTTTCTCACCAGCCGCGTAGCATACGGTGGCAGGGCTCAATCGGGCTCTTCCCCCGGAGGCGTTGGTGGCGGCGCGAAAAAAGAATCGGTTCTGGTTGTGGGGCTCGCTCGGTCTGGTGGTCGCCCTTGTGGTGCTTGGCGCGGCGGTGGTCGCGCACAGCAGCGGCGTGAAGATCGACGGCAGCCGCATCGGCACGGTGACCCGGATGGACATCGCGAAGAGCGTGGTGGCCACGGGCAAGGTGCAGCCGATCACCAAGGTCGAGGTCAAGTCCAAGGCCAGCGGCATCGTCGAGAAGTGGTATGTGGACGCAAACGCCCACGTGCACAAGGGACAGGTGCTGGCCCAGCTCGACCAGCAGGAGATTCTGGCGCAGGTGGCCGCCCAGAAGGCGAACCTGCAGGCTGCGGAAGCCAACGTAAAGACGGCACAGGCGAACATCACCCAGGACCAGGTGACAGTGGCGGCGCCGGACCTGCCGATGTATGAGTCCACCCTGCGGCGCAACCAGGAAATGCAGGCGGCCGGCGTGGTTAGCCAGCAGGCGCTCGACAATGCCAATCGCGACTACCTGGCGATGCTGAACAAGCAGCGCACGGCGGTGGCGTCCGTCTCGGTCGATCGCGCGAAGCTGGTACAGGCGCAGGCGCAGGTGGCGCAGAGCCAGGCCAGCCTGAAGCAGTTAGAAGAGCAGTTGAGCTACACCACGGTGGTTTCGCCGATCGACGGCGTCGTGCTCTCGCGCGATGTGGAGGTGGGTGACGCGGTGAGCTCCATCCTGGTGCTGGGCTCGACCGCAACGCTGGTCTTCACCTTGGGCGACACCACGCAGGTGTACGTGGACGGCAAGGTGGACGAGGCGGACATCGGTAACGTGTACATGGGCCAGAAGGCGCGGATCCGCATCGAGTCGTTCAAGAACCGGGTGTTCTACGGCAAGGTGACGCGCATTGCGCCGCTTGGCGTGGAGAAGGACAACGTGACGACCTTCTCGGTACGCGTCTCGATCGACAACCCGAGCGGTGAGATCAAGGCCATGATGACGGCCAATGCCGAAATCCTGATCGATGAGCATAAGCATGTCCTGGCGGTGCCCGAGCAGGCCATCAGCTATGACGCGCAGAAGCATGCGTTCGTGAACGTGCCCGACGCGAAGGCGAAGGACGGCATGCGCAAGGTGGCGGTAACCGTGGGGCTCGCCAATGGAAGCAACACAGAGATCACCAGCGGATTGAACGAGGGCGAGAAGGTCGTCCTGCAGCAGTAGAGGGAGAAGACATGATTCACATCACACGCGCGGTAGCACTCTCGGCAGCAGGACTGGCATTGCCCCTGTTGGCCCTGGCCTCGGATGGAACGTTCGACAAGACGGTCAACGTGAACGGCAGCGTGCAGCTTGAGGTCTCGACCGGATCGGGCTATGTGCACGTGAGCCCGGGGTCCGACAGCCAGGTGCACATCATCGGTCACGTGCACAGCAGCAAGGGTTGGATGGGCGGCTCGAGCGACGATCAGGTGAAGCGTGTGGTCGATAACCCACCGATTCAGCAGACTGGCAACATTGTGCGCATCGGGCAGACGCACGATGGTGGCTGGTTCAACCACGTCTCGATCGATTACGACATCACCGCACCGAAGGGGACGCACCTGAAGGCAGAGTCCGGGTCGGGCGATGTGAAGGCGACCTCGATGGGCGGGGGCACGCGGCTTGAAACCGGCTCCGGCACGATCACGGGCGATGACCTGGCGGGCGACAGCTATCTCGAAACCGGCTCGGGCGACATTCGCGTGAACTTTGCGAATACCGGCAGCGTCAAGGCTAGCGCGGGCTCAGGCTCCATCCGGCTGACCGGCATCAAGGGCGGCCTGAAGGCAGAGACGGGCTCCGGCGACATCAGCCTGGCGGGCCAGCCGCTGCAGGACTGGAAGATTGAAGCAGGGTCGGGGTCGATCGATTTGAACCTCGGCGGATCGAAGTTCACGCTCGATGCGGAGACTGGTTCGGGCTCCATCCACACGGACCAGGCGATCACGATGCAGGGCAGCCTGGAGCGGCACCACGTGACGGGCAGCGTGAATGGCGGCGGTCCGACGGTGAAGATTGAAACGGGCTCGGGTAGCGTGCGCATTCACTAGCGCGCATGGAATGCAGGAGAGCCGCTGAGCCATGCGCTCCGCGGCTTTCGTTTTTGGTTTGGCAGTCCCTTCACCACTCGGTACGCACGGCTCACCGGTAGACTGAGCCCATGATTGAGCGACTGCGCCCGCTGCCGCCCGTCCACACACTGCGCCTGATCGCGTTCGACCTGGATGGCACGCTGATCGATTCGCGCGCAGACCTGGTGGCTGCTGTGAATGCGACACTCGAGCATCTGGGGCGACATCCGCTGCCGGATGCGGTGATTGCGAGCTATATCGGGGACGGCGTGCAGATGCTGGTGCGGCGCGCGCTAGGCGATCCCGAGCACGAAGAGATCGTGTTCAGTGCGGTCCGCTACTTCCTCGACTACTACCGCGTCCACAAGCTGGACCACACATACGTGTACCCCGGCGCGAAGGAGGCCATGGAGGCGATCGCCACGCAGCTACCAGAGGCGAAGATCGCCATCCTGACCAACAAGCCGGTTCGCCCCTCGGAGGAGATCTGCCGCGCGCTTGGCCTGGACTGGCACTGCTTTCGTATTTACGGCGGCAACAGCTTCGACACGAAGAAGCCCGATCCGCACGGACTGCACACGCTGATGGACGAGTCCGGCGCGCGGCCCGAGGAGACGGTGATGATCGGCGACTCCGAGGTGGACGTGCTGACTGCGCGCAATGCCGGCACCGGCGTCATCGGCTGCCGGTTCGGGCTGGCGCCGCACTCGCTGGTGGACGCGCCCCCGGACGTGCTGGTGGACGAGGCGATCGAATGGCTTGAGGCGCTCGGGCTTTCCCACCGCCCGTAGCTCTGCAGCGGCCGCGCACCACCCATACAATGAATGCTATGGGTTTGTTCGATCGATTCAAGAAGACAACGGCAGCGGAGCCCGAGGCTCACGAAGAGTCGGCCACACCGGCTGCCCCGCTTGCCGCAAGTGCGAGTTCCCTACCCCAGACAGCCATGCCGGAGCCGGAAACACCAGAGCGGCACGAACAACTCGAGACCTTGCCGGAGCTGCCCGAGGTGGCGCCGACGCCGGGACGCCGCTTTGTGTCTGTCCCCGAAGAGCGGTTCAACCTCGACGACACCAATCTGCTGGCGCATGCGATGGAAGTGCCGCGCGAAGAGCGTGACCTGCGCTGGCTGGAGGCATTTCAACTCGCGGCGTGGAATGCTTCGGTTGTGCTACCCACCGAGCCAGTGTTCCTTGGACCCGACGGCATGCCATACGTGCGGCTGGAGCTGCCGCCGGTGGGCGAGGCCGTGGAGACGAACTGCCTGTCGAACCTGTTCGTCTCAATTGCAGAGCAGGGACTCGGTGCGGCCTTCTTCAAGAACAGCACCGACGGGCCGGAGGCGGCGGAGTACGTGATGCCGACCGGCGTGGTGGAATCGCTGCGCGCGTATGGCACGTGGGATGGTGATCCAGCGGATGTGGCCGAGCTGGCCGCCAAGCCACAGCAGCATGCGAACGACAGTGGCGTGGAAGAGACGGCGGTGCAGACGGAGCGGCAGGTGATGGTGGGGCCGCCTTCGGACGCGTATCTGCCCAAGCACACGGCGCGGCTGCTCTACCGGCACCTGACCGAGGGCTGGAAGATGGAAGACCCGCGGATCGCGCTCGTGGTGGACCCGGAGATGACGCCGACGCGCAACCTGGTAATCGGGCGCAAGTTTTCGGAGTTCCCAAACCAGGAGGTCGCCGCGCAGGCAGCAAGGATGCTGTTGTGGTATCTGCCACCACGCCGGTATCTTTTGCTGATGCCGGAGAACTGGACCACAGACCAGATGCGCCCGCTGCGGGAGCTTTGCGAATAGCATGAGCACAATCGCGCCGAGCCACACCGGGACCCTGGATTTTCAACTCGTCAGCGACTATAAGCCGCGCGGCGACCAGGGGCGCGCGATCGAAGAGCTGGTCTCCGGGCTGGCAGCGGGCGAGCAGCACCAGACGCTGCTCGGCGTCACCGGTTCCGGCAAGACGTTCACCATGGCGAAGGTCATCGAGCAGATGAACCGGCCTGCGCTCATCCTGGCGCACAACAAGACGCTTGCGGCGCAGCTCTTTCACGAGTTCAAGCAGTTCTTCCCATCGAACGCGGTCGAATACTTCGTCTCGTACTACGACTACTACCAACCCGAGGCATACATTCCGTCGGGCGATCTGTACATCGAGAAGGAAGCAACGATCAACGAGGAGCTCGACAAGCTCCGACTGTCAGCAACGCGCTCCCTGTTCGAGCGGCGGGACGCGATCATCGTGGCCTCGGTGAGTTGCATCTACGGCCTCGGCTCGCCCGAAGCGTACTACGGCATGCTGATGATGCTGGAGCGTGGACAGCGCATCAAGCGCGAGGACATCACGCGCCGGCTGGTCGAGATTCTGTACGAGCGCAACGACGGCGACTTCCGCCGCGGCACCTTTCGGGTTCGCGGCGATGTGATCGAGGTCTATCCCACCTACGACGAGATGGCGTACCGCATCGAGTTATTCGGGGATGAGATTGAGGGGCTGTCACAGATCGATCCGCTTTTCGGCACGGTGCGGCAGAAGTATGCGCGGCTGCCGATCTATCCGAAGAGCCACTATGTCGTTCAGCCGGAACGCAAGCGATCGGCGATGGATTCGATCCTCGCGGAGCTCGAGTGGTGGGAGAAGGAACTCGAGGGGCAGGGACGGCTGGTGGAGTCGCAGCGCGTGCACCAGCGCACCCGCTTCGATCTCGAGATGATCAAGTCGGTCGGCTACTGCCATGGGATCGAGAACTACTCGCGCCACTTCAGCGGGCGCATGCCGGGTGAGGCGCCGCCGACGCTGCTTGACTACTTCCCGCGCGATTTCCTGCTCTTCATCGATGAGAGCCACGTCACGGTCCCGCAACTGCATGGCATGTGGCATGGCGATCGCTCGCGCAAGCAGAACCTGGTCGACTACGGCTTTCGACTGCCGTCGGCGATGGACAACCGGCCACTCAAGTTCGACGAATTCCAAACGCGCACCAACAACGTGATCTATGTCTCAGCTACGCCTGGACCGTATGAGCTGACGAAATCCGCGGGCGTGGTCATCGAGCAGATCATCCGGCCTACCGGGCTGCTCGACCCGCCAGTCGAGATCCGGCCGATCAAGGGGCAGATCGATGATCTGCTCGCAGAGATTCGTGACCGCACGTCCAAGAACGAACGCGTGCTGGTGACGACGCTCACGAAGCGCATGGCTGAGGACCTGGCCGGCTACTACACCGAGGTTGGGGTGAAGTGCCGCTACATGCACTCGGAGATCGAGACGCTCGAGCGCGTGCGGCTCCTGCGCGATCTGCGCAAGGGCGAGTACGACGCGCTGATCGGGATCAACCTGCTGCGCGAAGGGCTCGATCTGCCTGAGGTCTCGCTGGTGGCGATCCTCGATGCGGACAAGGAAGGCTTCCTTCGTTCGCAGGGGTCGTTGATCCAGACCATCGGCCGCGCGGCGCGCAACCTGAACGGGCGCGCCATTCTGTACGCGGACAAGATGACCGACTCGATGCGCCGCGCGATCGATGAGACGGAGCGACGCCGCGTGATCCAGGAGGCTTACAACGTGGAGCACGGCATCACGCCGGAGTCGATCCTGCGGCCCATTGATATGTCACTTGCGAAGATCCTGAAGGCGGAGTACGCCGACATGACGGAGCAGGACGAGACAACGCCGGAGTTCACGACACAGCAGGAGCTAGATGTGTTCGCGGCGAAGCTCGAGGTCGAGATGCGCGAGGCGGCAAAGAAGTTCGAGTTCGAAAAGGCTGCCAAGCTGCGCGATCGTGTGAAGGAACTGCGGACCAAAGAGTTTCTCTTCAGCTAAGGCTCGGCGTTCAGAACTTCACTTCCAGGTTCAACTGCATGCGGCGAGGCGGCTGCGCGCTGACCGGATGCCCGAAGAATGGCGAGGACACCACGCCAACGTACGTGATGTCGTTGGCGTGATTGAGCACGTTGAACGAGTTGACCGAGATGGTGGCGGTGGGCGTCTTCGCCTTGCCTCGTTCGAGTGAGAAGCTTCGCGCCAGGTTCAGGTCGAGATCGAGATAGCCGGGGCCGTGCAGCGAGTTGCGCCGAACGCCGGCGGGACGATCGAGCGGCAGGCCATCCCCGTTATCGTCATTGCCGGTCGTTACGTTGACGGGTGTGCCGGAGTAGGCTGACAGCGCGGTGCCGAAATCGAAGCCGCGCGGCAGCTTCCACGTCCCCAGCAGGTCCAGCTTGTGCCGGCGATCCGTGTCGGAGCGCGCCCAGTCCGCTTTCGGAGCATAACTGTCTGCCGGGAAGAACGTAACGCCGCTGGTGTTGTTGTACGTCTTGCCGAGGTTGTACTGCGCCTGTCCGCTGAAGAGATTGCCGATCCTGCCGCGAAAGGTGACCTCGAGCGAGTTGCTCTTCAGAGAGCCCTCGGACTGGAGTTCGCGAATCTGCCCGAAGGCATGGTTCGGTCGCGCGAGGTAGAAGGGCGGCTGCGGCGCATTCGCATCGACGGAGCGGAAGAGATCGATGCCGCGGGTGCCGACATAGTTCACCGCGAGCGAGCTCTTCTGTGTGAGCTGCCGTTCGATGCCGACTCCGCCCTGGAGCACATAGGGGATGCGCTGCCGCGGATCGAGGGCGACGATGCTGGTGGGCACGCTGGCGATCTGCTGCTCGGTAGCGGGATAGCTGGGACGGTCGACGATGAACCGCTGCAGGCGGACACCGTTGAAATGCAGCAGGTCGGCGATGGGGCCCGGGCCCGTACGATCGAAGAAGAGGCCTGCACCGCCGCGAATCACCGTATTGCCGCGCTGCTGTGGTGCGAACGCGAAGCTGAAGCGCGGCGCGAGGTCATGCGCGATGTCGTGGAAGTAGTTCTGCCAGTAGTAGCGCACACCGGCGGCGACGGAGAGACGCGGTGACACGCGCACGGTGTCCTCGACGATGCCGGCCACGGTTCTCTCGAGGAAGGTGACGTGGCCCTGCCCGCGCTGCAGTGTGAAGGTGAATGGCGTGCGCGTGGCGTAGTCGGACAGGCTGGCGAACTGATACGTGCCGACGTGGTTGGTGAAGTCGTCGAAGCCGCGACGGCTGATGTCCGGGATATCGACGCCGAACTTCAGCTCCTGCCGGCCGTGCGTCCAGGTAAGGATGTCCGTGCCGTCGAAGTGATACTCAGTGCGCCGCGCATCGGCCTGCGCGCCACCACCGCTGAACGCGCCGGAGACAACGATGTGCGGCGCCTCGCTGAGGCTGCGGGTCTGGTTGTCGAAATGGCCAACGAGAAAGTGCAGTTGGTTCAGCAGCCGCGGCGAGAAGACGTACACGTGCCCGACATTGATCTCGTGCTCGAAGAAGAGCGTGTTCGTGGCGGCCTCAGCCAGCACGGTGCCCCCGACGCCGGCATTGCCAATCGTGCGGTGCTCATACGAGTAGCCGATCCAGAGCTGATTGGCCGTGCCATAGTCGTGAAAGACGCGGCCGGACAAGAAGTAGTGGCGCGTAGGATTTGGTACATTCTGCGTGACCGTGCCGCTGGGCAGCGCGGCGACCACGATGGCCTGCTGGTTGTCGTTGTCCTTGTCGAGGGATGCGAGGAAGGTCGTTTTCTTGTTCGCGGAGAGCGGCCCGGTGAGTGAGCCCTCGTAGTAGGTGCGCTGCTCGCCGGGCTTGATCACGGCGAACGGATTGCGCGCGTCAAAGAGCGAGTCGCGATAGAGGAAGTTGCCGGTACCGTGAAGTTGCGGCGTACCGCTCGCGGTGGTGATCTCGATCCGGGCGCGCCCCGGACGCGCGAACAGAGCTGTGTAGGGGTTCTGGTTAATCTTGACGCTCGCGACGGCTGAGGGCGTCACGCCGGGCCCATTCGCCTCTGCGCCGTTGACCACCAGCGTGATGCCGTTGGTGCCGGTCGCGTCGGGATTAAGGAAGCGCGAGAGCGCCGTGATGTAGTCCTGATCGAAGACAGGCAGCCGATCGAGTGCTTCGCGATCGACCGAGTTGGCGCTCTGGTTCTGGCCAATCTCGGTGCTGACGCGGGCAGAGGTGTCGCTCTCGCTGACGGTGACTGCCTCCTCCACGCGGGCCAGCCGCAGCACCAGATGCAGCGGGGGCAACCGACCGTCGCCAACGCGAACTGCGGTGCGAAGTTGAGCGAACCCAGGCTGCTCCACCTCCACCGTGAACGCGCCAGTGGCGAGGCCGCGCAGCGTGAAGCTTCCGCCAGGCCCGCTGACCGTGCTTGCGACCTGATGTCCGTCCGGGGCCAGCACACGCAGATGGGCACCCGCGATGGCTGCGCCGGTGGGGTCGGCGACATCACCGGTTAGCACGGCTGCGCGTGCGGCGCTCTGGGCATGAGCGGGCGCAAGCGTGAAAGAAAACGGCAGGAGCAACACGAGCGCGGCGCGGAACAGACTAGGCACGAGAACAGGATCGCTTACGAGAGTTAATCAGGAGTGAAGGTACGGTGGTGAGGAACGCTGCGGGCCACTTGTCATAGCGGCCCGCGAGCGAAGTCCTACTTCGCGGCCAGGATTTCGAGCTTGTCGATCTGCGGGTCGCCGACGAGCAGGTCCTTGGCATTGGCCATCAGCGCTTTGGCGATCTCGCCGCTGAGGTGAGCGTCGCGCGCCGCGTCATCGGGAAAGGTGTCGAAGATGCCGAAGCGTCCGCCACCCATCTTCACGGCATACCAGCGAACCGTGCCGGGCTCGCCCTGCGCGATCTGCAATGCGGACTTCAGAAAGTTCTCAACGATCTCTTCCTTGCCGGGCTTGGCCTGGACCAGGCCGAGCAATGCGTACTTCTCCATAGCGACTGCCTCCTTGACACTACTGAACAGCAAGACTCCGGCCGTGGCAGAGTGCCTGAAGAAAGCGTAACCCGGCGGCGAGGAGTGCGCTCTGAGCCGGGTGAACGCAAAAAGAGTTGCGGGACGCAGACCGGGGCGTTGTATGGTAAGGCCGATCTCTGCAGCTTGCCCGGGCCCCGGCAGGGGTGATCGTGAAGGAGGTAGACAGATGCGTTGTCCTGCCTGTTCGACTGAGAACCCGCCGGGCGCGGCGTTCTGCCAGCATTGCGGAACAGCCCTGGGCACGGCGCCACCGCCGACTGCAAGCGGCTACACGCAGGTTCCGCAGGGTGCCGTGCCCCCACCGGGCGCCGTACCACCCCCAACCTCGGGATACATGCCGGCACAAGCCGGGCTGAGCGACAACGTCGCCGGCGCGCTGGCCTACATCACGTTCATTCCGGCGCTGATCTTCCTGATCGTCGAGCCCTACTCACGGCGGCCGTTCGTGCGCTTCCACGCGTTCCAGTGCCTGGGGCTGACCGTAGCCTCGCTTGCGCTGCACTTCGCAATCGCGGCCACCGCGTTCGTTCTGCACTTCGTGGCGTTCCTGCTATCGGGACTGGTCAGCCTGGTGTTCTTCGTGTTCTGGCTGGTCTGCATCGTGAGCGCGGCGCAGGGGAAGAGCTTCAAAGTGCCGCTGATCGGTGACTTCGCCGCGCAGCAGGCCAATCGCTAGCGCGGTGAGCCCGGTTACTCAACCTCCTGGCGTGCGCGGTAGCCGTCGCGCGCCAGCACGTCGTACTTCAGGCTGTGGTGCTTCTCGTCCTGCATCTGCAGCGGCTTGCCTTCGTTGTCAACCAGCTCTACCCGAATCTTGCGATAGCTGCCATCCTCCTTCGCATTCGTCGGGCGGTAGCTGATGACGTACTGGTTGCGAATGGACGAGTTGATGTCGCGGAAGATCTCCGGCATCTCGCCAGTGAAACGCGGGAAGTAAGCCTTGCCGCCGGTCATGGAGGCAAAGGTGCGGAGCTGGTTGTCGGCCTGCAGATAATCGATCTCGCGCGGACCGAACATGCCGCCCTGCGCGTTGCCGGTCAGGCGGGCAGTCTGGCCGGTGCCGACCGCGTAGATCGTTACGTTCGGCGTGGCCTTGACCTTCTGCAGGATCTTATCGAGCGTGATCTTCGAGAGCGTGTCCCGACCGGACCCGATGAAAATGACATACTTGCGTCCTTCCACGCGGGTCAGGCGGTCCAGCGTTTCGTAGAGCGCGTCGAAGGTGTCGGTCTCGCTGAAGCCAGGAATCTGCAGCGAGTTCAGCGACTGGTACACGACCCGCTTGTCCTGCGTGAAGTCGGTGAGGATGTGGGTGCGCAGATCGAAGGTGGCGACGGCCACGTAGTCGTCGGGGCGAAGCTGCTGGGCGAAGGCGTATGCGGCGTTCACCATGTCGTACAGAAACCAGTAATTGGTTGAGGCGAACTCGCAGAGCAGCACGGCCGTGATGGGCGCCTGGGTGCGGCCGAAGGCTGTGATCTGCTGTGGCTGGCCGTCCTCGAAGACACGGAAGTTGTCCTGCTTCAGGTTGGGGACGAACTGGTGCGTCTTCTGGAGCAGCACACCCACGTCTACGGTGACCACCGGCACGTTCACGCGGAGCGAGAAGTTCTCCAGCCCCTTCGGGTTCTTGACGGTAGGCGGAGGCGGCGGGGGCGGAATGTCCGCAGCCGGCGTCTTCTTGGGCAGCGCAATGGAACCGGAGTCGCCGCCGGGACCACCAGCTTCGGGCGAGCTCTGGCCCTGATCAGGCGCGGGCGTGGTGCCGGGAATCTGGTACTCGCCGTTGTGCTGTGGCTGCTGCGTTTGTCCGGCGGGCGGCTGCGCCGGGCTGGACTGCTGCTGCCCTGAGTTGGACTGCTGCTGCGTCTGGCCGGTGGGGGCGTCCTGCGACCACGCTGCGGGAGCGATGGCCAGGGTAAGGGCAAGGGCGAAAGTGAAACGAGTGAAGGCGTGCGCGACCACTGTCAGACCTCTGTTTGTTAGACGTGGGAGCAGCGCCGTCCGCCATCGTGTTGGCGTCGGGGCAGCAACCGTCTACTGTAAAGGACGTGGCAACCCACTGTTTTGACATCCTCCTTCCCGCCGGTTTGTGCGCCGCCTCCACGCGGGCGCTGGCCAGCCTGGGGCTGGCGGCGGCCCTGCTGCTGCCTGCCGCCGCCGCCGGCCAGACCACCCAGCCCGGTCAGCCGGCGAAGCCGGTTCCGGCAGAGGTGCAGACGCCCCCGCCCCCGGCGAATCCGCCAGATTCGGTGAGCGCGGGTGTGATGCCGCTGGACCAGATTCACCGCGGGCAGCATGGCGTGGCGTACACGGTGTTCGAGGGCGTCAGACCGTCGGCGGTGGAGGTAGAGATCCTGGGCACGCTGCGCAATGCGCTCGGCCCGGGGCAGGACATGATCCTGGCGCGGCTGGGCGGCAAGGACGCGGTCTACACAGGCGTGGTCGCCGGGATGAGCGGCAGCCCCGTGTACATCGACGGCAAGCTGGCGGGGGCGCTCGCGTTCCGCATTGGCCAGTTTAGTAAGGAGCCGATCGCCGGGATTACGCCGATCCAGCAGATGCTGCAGGTGAAGGCGATGCCGGCGGAAGCAGCGCGCAACACCAAAGGCAATGACGAAGTGCGGCCAATCGAGACGCCGCTGTTATTCAGCGGCTTCAGCCAGCAGGCCGTGGACACCTTCCGCGATCGCTTCGAGGCCAACGGCCTGACGCCGGTGGTAGGCATCGGAGGCAGCTCAAGCAATGAGAAGCAGCCGGAGCCGATCGAGCCGGGCTCATCCGTCAGCGCGCTGCTGGTGCGCGGCGACCTGGAGATCGCTGCGACCTGCACGGCGACTTACGTGGATAAGCAGCAACTGCTCGCTTGTGGCCACCCGATCACTCAGACCGGCTCCGTATCCGTGCCGATGACCAAGGCTGCCGTGGTGGCGACCCTGCCCTCTCCGCTGAATGCGTTCAAGATCGTGAACACGACCGAGGAGGTTGGGGCGTTCACGCAGGACCGGCAGACGGCTATACGGGGCGAATTTGGAGCGAAGGCGCAGATGGTGCCCGTCACGGTGACCTTCCGCACGGGCAATACGGTCAGCCGCGTGGTGCACTTCGATGTGGCGGACAGTCCCGATCTGACGCCGGTGCTGATGCTGACCTCGATTTATCAGTCGCTGATGCAGAACAACAGCTATGCCGCCGAGACGACCTACAGTATGCGCGAACGCATCCAGGTGGAAGGCGCGCCCGAGGTGGACCTGACGCGCTTCACCGCGCCCGGAGCGGGGCTGCCGGCGGCGCTGGGCGCAACGCTGCAGGTGGGCGAGCCGTTCGTGCAGATCTATGGCAATCCCGCGCGGCGCGGCGTGTTGCGCTCGGTGTCGCTCGATGTGGATGCAGTGCCCGGCCGCCAGAGTGTCGAGATTGAAGGCGTCGATCGCGCAGGTGGACCTGTGCACGCTGGCGAAACGGTGTCACTGCGGGTGACGCTGCGCCCCTACCGCGGCGAGAATCGCACGGTGAATATTCCGGTGACACTGCCCGCGACCTTGCCGCCCGGGCCGGTACGCATCGCCTTCTCGGACGCGGCCACAGTCGATCACATGATCGAATCGCCGTTGCAGCACCTGAGCTTGAACGACACGGTGGCTGCGCTGAACGCAACGCATGCCAACGACCGTCTGTACGTCACGCTGCTATCGCCATCGCCACAGGCACGACTCGACGGCCGCACGCTGAGCGCGCTGCCCATATCGATGGCCAACGTGCTCGACCCGCTGCGGGCAAATCGCACGCTCACGCTCAATGGCGAATCGGCGGTTGCGATAACATCAGTCCCCATGGATGCAGTCGTGACCGGCAACCAGGTAACGACGCTGCAGTTGGAATAGGCACGGGCTCATCACCGCCCTGCACTCACGATCCACAGACCACCTGAGGGAACGATGGCAGAGATCCGAGGCTACGCAACGCACGCAGCCGGCGCCGAATTGCTCGCATTCCGCTACTCCGTTGACGATATTCGAGCGGACGAGGTGGAGGTACGTATCAGCCACTGCGGTGTGTGCCGCAGTGACCTGCACCTGATCGACAACGACTGGACGGTCAGCAAGTACCCGTTCGTTCCCGGGCACGAGATCATCGGTACGATCTCCGAAGTCGGCAGCGCCGTGCACCACCTGAAGCCCGGTGACCGCGTCGGCGTGGGTTGGCAGGCGAACAGCTGCGGCCATTGCGCTTGGTGCCGCGGCGGGCAGGAGCACCTGTGTGCAGAGGCGCAGCCCACCTGCGTGCATCGCCACGGCGGGTTTGCGGAGGCGGTGCGCGTGTCCGCGCGCTTCGCCGTCCCTATACCCGAGGCGCTCTCGAGCCAGACCGCAGCCCCGCTGCTCTGCGCCGGAGTCACGGTCTACACGCCGATGCGCACGTACGGGGTCTCTCCCGCGTCTCGCGTCGGCGTGGTAGGCATCGGTGGCCTGGGGCACGTCGCGCTGCAGTTCGCAAATGTGTTCGGCGCCGAGGTGACTGCGTTCTCGAGTTCGCATGGCAAAGAGGAAGAGGCGAAGTCGTTCGGCGCGCACCACTACTGCAACACGCGTGAGAGCAAGAACGTGAAGGCGCTGGGCGGCTCGTTCGACCTGATTCTTTCGAGCGTGCACGCGGAGCAGGATTGGACCGGGCTGATCGGAACCTTACGACCCGCTGGCGTACTGTGCCTGCTGGGTGCGCCGGCGCGGCCCTTGCAGCTCCCTGCAGCGGCCCTGGTGTTGTCAGCCAAGGCGGTCGCGGGCAGCAACACCGGCAGTCCACTGATGATCGCCGAAATGCTCGACGTCGCGGCACGCCACAAGGTCGCGGCGCAGGTCGAGTGCTACCCCATGGCGCGCATTAACGAGGCGATCGGCAAAGTGCGACGCGGAACTGTGCGCTATCGCGCGGTGCTGAGCAACTGAGGGCCTGCGAGTAGACTGAAGCCACCCATGTCTTTGCGCACCGCGTCTCTTGCTCTGCTGCTTTGCACCTCTGCTCTTCCCTGCCTCGCTCAGGGCACGCGTGTCTGGACGACGTCGCATGCCGAAGAGTGGGAGAAGGGGCGGCCGCACGGCGTGGCGATGGCGAGCGATGGTTCGCTGAGCGCGGCACCTGCCGCGACGGTGGCCGCGACCACGCCATCCACCTATATTTGGTCCGTCGCGAGTGACGCGTCCGGCAATGCCTACGTGGCGACAGGCGCACCCGCCACCGTGCTGCGCATTGACGCGCAGGGCAAGAGCACGCCGCTGTTCCACACCAAGGATCTCAGCGTGCAGACCGTCTGCGTCGGGCCGGACGGCTCTGTGTATGCAGCGACGTTGCCGAACGGCAAGGTGTATCGCATTCCAGCAGGCGCGAGCGACGTCGATGCGGAGAACGCGACGGTGGTCTTCGATCCGACGAAGCTCGAGGGCACGAAGGCTGAGGGGCAACCGAAGTACATCTGGTCGCTGGTGTTCGGGCCGGATGGAGCGCTCTACATCGCGACCGGCGGCCCGGCGGCCATTTACCGCGTCCGCACACCAGCAGGCGATGCACATGCCGAGCGCTTTTTCGAGAGCGACGAGCAACACATCCGCACGCTGCTGTTCGAGAGGGACGGCCAGTTGCTGGCGGGCTCGGATGGCGACGGCCTGGTCTATCGCATCGATCGAGCGGGCAAGGGCTTCATCCTGTTCAACGCACCGAAGCGCGAGGTGACCTCACTGGCGGCCTCGCCTAATGGCGAGATCTATGTCGCCACGGTGGGCGAGAAGGGCAAGAGCAACCTGCCACCGCTGCCGGTTCAAGGAGTTGCTACCGTGACGGCAACAATTACCATCGTGACGCCCGGCTCGGTGCAGGCTTCCAACCAGAACAGCCTTGTGCCCGACGGTTCTGAGGTGTTCGCGCTATCTCCCAGCGGAGCAGCCCGCAAGCTCTGGGCCCCGCACGATGACGTGGTCTATGGCCTGCATTGGACCTCCGATGGCCTGCTCGCGGCGACTGGCAATCGCGGTCGCATCTACCGCATCGGTGCGAACGGCGAGTGGGCGGACATTGCGCACCTCGATGCCTCGCAGGCAACCGGCTTCGCTGCTGCGCCGAATGGCTTTTACATCGGCACGAGCAACAGCGGTCGCCTGTACAAGCTGAGCGCGCAGCCGGTGGCGGGCAGCCTCGAGAGCGAGGTGCAGGACGCTGGCTCCGTGGCGCGCTGGGGCCGTGCCGATGTCGATGCGACAGGCACCGGCTACACACTCTCCGCACGCACCGGCAACGTGAGCAATGCAGAGCGCGGGTGGAGCGCATGGAAGCCGCTGACGACGAGTGCCGAGCCCGGACTCCCGCCGGCGCGCTTCGCGCAGTGGAAGCTCACGCTCGATCCGGGCACGACAGTGCATGCTGTCGCACTGAACTACCTCCCCGCAAATGTCGCACCCGTGGTGGATGAGGTCGGCGTGGTGCCGGGCGCGCGCGTAAATGCGCAGCCAACGTTTCAGCAGCCGGGCGCGGTGACCATCAACCTGCCCTCTGCTTCGTCGAACGTGATCAATTTGCAGCAGGAGCCGAACACAGCGCCGTTGCAGGGCACCCGCGACAAGAACGCTGTGACGGCCCGCTGGGCGGCGCACGACGATAACGGCGACGAGCTGGTGTTTGCCCTTTACTACCGCGGCGCGGGCCAACAGAACTGGCAACTGCTGAAGGACAACGTCGCTGAGCGCTACTACACGTTTGAAGCTTCGCAACTTCCCGATGGGCCCTACCAGTTAAAGGTCGTTGCGAGCGATGCACCGTCACACAATCCGGGCGAGGCGTTGACTGCCGAGCGCACCAGCGAGCGCTTCGTGCTGGACACGCAGTCGCCGTTGATCGCGACGCTCGCCGCACGGCTCGAGGGTGGCAAGCTTCACGTGACCGCGGAGGCGAAGGATCCTACGTCCGCGATCACACATGCCGAGTACTCGATCGACGCCGGGCCGTGGCAATACATCGAACCGGTCGGCGCGCTGTCCGATGCGCGCAGCGAGCGTTACGATTTCACTGCTTCCCTGCCCGCTCCCTCCGACCGACTGCGGCAGCAGGCGCTGCCGCCGATCGATGCTTCCGAGCACGTCGTCAGCCTGCGTGTGACGGACCGGTACGACAACTCCACGACGGCCAAGGCTGTCGTGCACTAGGCGATGCGCTTCGAGCTGTTCGTTGCCGCACGCTACCTGCGGGCCAAGCGCCGCCAGGCAGTGGTGGGCGTCATTACGGCGATCTCAGTCGCCGGCGTGGCGGCGGGTGTCGCCGCCCTCATCATTGCGCTCGCAATCACGAACGGCATGCGGCGCGATCTGCAGGATCGGCTGCTCGGCTCGACATCGCACGTGGAGCTGTTGCGCACGGCAAGCGACGGCATTCGTGAGTGGCGGCCGCTGGTCACGCGCATGGCATCACTGCCCCACGTGCGCGCAGCAGCGCCGGGGCTCTATGGCCAGGTGCTGGTGTCGCGCGGCTCGCGGTCGGGTGGGCTGCTGATCAAAGGCATTCTGCCGGACCAGGAGCGACGCGTGACTGACCTGCTCGACATGGTGCAGCTCGGCTCGACCGCACCACTCGCCCCTGCTCCGCCAACGGCGGTTGGCGACACGGCTCCGTTGCCACCGCTGGTGCTGGGCCGCGACCTTGCAGAGACGCTCGACACCAAGGTGGGCGACACCGTGCTGGTAACGAGTCCTCAGGGCGAGCTAACACCGCTCGGCATCGTGCCGAAGTTTCAGCGCTTCTACATCGCCGGCATCTTCCACTCGGGCTTTTACCAGTACGACTCCGGGCTTGGGTTCATTCGGCTTGCGGACGCACAGCGGCTGCTCGGGGAGCCTGACCTCATCTCGGTGATCGCTTTCAAAGTGGATGATCTATACCACGCCGACGCGATCGGGCGTGAGATCGAGCACGCAGCCGGCGCGGGCTACATGACGACCAACTGGATGGAGCAGAACCGGGAGCTCTTCCGCGCGCTGCGTCTCGAACAGGTGGTCACCTTCATCGTGATCGGACTGATCGTCTGCGTGGCCGCACTCAACATCCTGATCGCGCTCACGATGATGGTGATGGAGAAGACGCGCGATATCGCGGTGCTGATGAGCTTCGGCGTACGGTCGGAGCAGGTGCGGCGCATCTTCCTCATGCAAGGGCTGCTGATCAGCGTGCTCGGCACTGGGATAGGACTCGTGCTGGGGTACGCCGCGTCGTGGGCCGGTGGCCACTATCGCTTCATTCACCTGCCAGGCGATGTGTACTCGATCGACTACCTGCCGTTCGCGCCGCGCGCGGCCGATGCGCTGATTGTGGCGGTGGTAGCGCTCGGCGTGTCGCTGGTGGCGACGATCTATCCCTCGCGCTCCGCCGCCCGGGTGCTGCCGGCTGAGGCGCTGCGCTACGAGTAGTGCATCAGCGCGCTGGCCACGCCCATTTGGCTTTCGTGAACAGGTCCAGTGCTTCGAGCGTCGTCTCGCCGAACTCCTTCTTCAGGTGCAGGTATGAGCACAGCGTGGAACCGGTGAGCTGCTCAATCAGCGACGCTGCGTGCGAGACCACGATGATCTGGGTCTGCGCCGCGGCCGTGAGAATGAGGCGACCGAGCGCGGGCAGCAGATCGGGATGAAGGCTCGTCTCCGGCTCATTGAGTACGAGCAGCGCTGGTGGACGTGGTGTCAGCAGCGCTGCAGTCCAGAGCAGATAGCGCAACGTACCGTCTGAGAGCTCAGCCGCAGTCAGCGGGCGAAGCAGGCCGTGCTGCCGAAGATGAATCTCGAAGTGTCCATCGCCCGGCGAGATGCCCAGCGTGCTTCCCGAGAAGGCGTCGTCGATAGTGCGGTCGAGTGCATCGTCGTCGCGCAGTTCGCGGATCGTTTGTAGCGCAGCCGCCAGGTTGCTGCCGTCCTGGTGAAGCACTGGACTAAAGGTGCCGATCTGCGGTGTGCGCGCAGGAGCGTCGGCATCCGTGCGGAAGTGATCATAGAAGCGCCACGAGCGAACCGACTCGCGCACGGCCAGCATCTCCGGAGCGCGTTGCGGGTCGGCGATACTGGCCAGCATGCTGTCCGTGTCGGCGAGGTGCTGGGTCAGCATCACTGGCTCCTCGTCGTGCAGGGTCGAGAACCAGACAAAGTTGCTCCTCCGGTCCACCATGGCGGAGGCTTTGCGATAGATCGGTCCGTGCCAGAGGCATTCACGCTTGATGCGAGGGTCGAGCGCAAACATCGTTGGCGGCCAATCTTTCGGCAACGGCGGTGGATAGCCCAAGTCAATGCTGTAGCCATACGCATCGCTGCCGAAGCCAAGTCGCAGGCTTGCGCTGTTCCGCTTCGCCTGACCCTCGACTCCATGCGTGCCCTGGCGAACGCTGCGCCCGATGGTCTCCGGTCCGGCCCAGAAGGTCGACGGCAGACCACCCTCCCGTGCGAGCGATCCGACGACCGCATTCTGCGAGACATCTGCAAGCAGCCGGAGCGAGCGGTAGACGCTCGACTTGCCGCTGCCATTCGCGCCTGTGATCAACGTGAGCTGCCCCAGCGGCAGCGCCAGATCGCGCAGCGAGCGGTACCCGTGAATGGCCACTGTGCGGATCACCACTCGCAGCATACCCGCGTGCTCTAGGCGCCGCGGAACGTATCTCGCCTGCGGCGTCCGTTCCCATCGCGGGCAGCGGAGTGAAACAGGTGGTGTGAGCGGGGCGGCTCGTTTGCAGGATCAACGCATCTCTGATCGCACGGAAGTGGCAGCCGAATGCACTTCCCCAGAATGAGTGCAGATGGTAGACATGGGTATGGGCGGGTCCGCCGTTTCCGACCGCAGATTGCACCGGACTGACAGCAGTTCCGATGCCCTGCTGGAGGTGCGTGGACTGGCCAAGGAGTACGCGACCGGCCGTGGCCGGCTGCTCCTCTTCCACGATCTGAGCTTCCGCGTCGAGCCGGGTGAGCTCCTTGCGATCGTCGGGACGTCCGGTGCGGGTAAAAGCACACTTTTGCACATACTTGGGGCTCTTGATGCACCCACAACGGGTGACCTATACTTCGCCTCAACCCACTTGAATAAACTCACGCCCAGGCAAGCAGCCGATTTCCGGAATCGCGAAGTTGGCTACGTCTGGCAGTTCCACTACCTGCTGCCCGAGTTCACGGCGGCAGAGAATGTGGCGCTACCGCTTCTGGCCCGGGGAGCGTCTCATAAGCAGGCGCGGACGAGCGCCCTGGAATGGCTCGATCAGGTTGGTCTTGTCGATCGGGCGGAGCATCAGGCCGGCGAACTTTCCGGCGGCGAGCAGCAGCGGGTCTCCCTGGCACGGGCGCTGGTAACCGGTCCCCGACTGCTCCTGGCGGACGAGCCGACTGGCGACCTGGATGCGGCCACGGCCGACCGGGTGTTTTCTCTCATCCAACAAGTACATGCGAACCATGGGCTTACCTCCGTCCTGGTGACGCACAACATGGAGCTGGCTGGCCGCTGCGACCGCGTGATGCGGCTCGAGGCCGGGCGCTTCGCCGAAGAGTCTGCCAATTCGGGGAGGCCGCTGCGGGAACCCGCCGCTGCAGCCTCCCGCAACCTGGGCGAGTGAACCGGAAACGATTGACCGGGAGCGTTGGATCGGGACAAAGCGTTCGCACGGAGTGGTGTGAGTCCGGTGGCGTGGGTCGTGCATCTTTAGTAACAACGACTCACATTCTGTACACGAGTTAGTCAGGAGAGGCAGGGAGAGACGCCAACCAGCGCACTCCACTGTCCTCGGAGGGGGAATATGTTCGAGCGCTACACAGAAAAGGCACGGCGCGTCATCTTCTTCGCGCGATACGAGGCGAGCCAGTTTGGCTCTCCTTATATCGAGACCGAGCACCTGCTGCTGGGTCTGCTGCGGGAAGATAAGGCCCTCACCAACAAATTTCTGCGCTCCCACGCATCGGTTGAGTCCATTCGCAAGCAGATTGAAGGACACACCACGATCCGGGAGAAGGTCTCCACGTCTGTCGACCTTCCCCTGTCGAATGAATGCAAGCGTGTGCTGGCCTATGCCGCCGAAGAGGCGGAGCGGCTGAGCCACAAACACATCGGGACGGAGCACCTGTTGCTCGGGTTGCTGCGCGAGGAGAAGTGCTTCGCCGCGGAGATCCTGCACGAGCGCGGTCTGCGGCTGGTGGCCATCCGCGAGGAACTGGCGCGGGCGACGCAGGAGAAGGCGCCGCAGCAACGGCAGAACCGCGAGTCCAGCCTGCTGGCAGAATTTTCGCGCGATCTGACGCAGGCAGCAACGGACTCGCAGCTCGATCCACTCGTCGGCCGGGACTCAGAAGTGGAACGTGTGGTGCAGATCCTGTGCCGCCGTACCAAAAACAACCCGGTGCTGATCGGTGAGCCGGGCGTGGGCAAGACCGCAATTGTCGAGGGTCTGGCGCAGCGCATTGCCGATGGCGATGTGCCGAGCTTCCTCGCCGACAAGCGGGTGCTGGCGCTCGACCTGTCGCTGATCGTGGCCGGCACCAAGTACCGCGGCCAGTTCGAGGAGCGGTTGAAGACCATCATGAAGGAGCTGATGGAGAACCAAAATTCCATCATCTTCATCGATGAGCTGCACACGCTAGTGGGTGCGGGCTCGGCCGAGGGGTCGCTCGATGCAGCGAACATCCTGAAGCCGGCTCTCAGCCGCGGCGAGATCCAATGCATCGGCGCCACAACACCGGGTGAGTACCGCAAGTCAATCGAGAAGGACCGGTCGCTCGAGCGGCGCTTCCAGGCTGTCAAGGTGCCGCCGCCAAACGAGTCGGACGCGATCAGGATCATCATGGGTATCAAGGACCGCTACGAGAAGTTTCATGCGGTCAGCTACACCGATGACGCGATCGAGTTTGCCGTCTCACACTCGAACCGCTACATCCCGGACCGGTTCCTTCCGGACAAGGCTATCGATCTGATTGACGAGGCCGGCGCTCGCGTGAAGCTGCGGCAGACGTCGCTGCCAGAAGAGATCACCGAGGTACAGAAGCGGATCAAGTTCATCGTGCACCGCATGGAGAACGCCATCGCGAACCACGAGTTCGAGAAGGCTCGCTTCTACTCCGACGAGGAGCGCAAGGAGCGCGAGAACCTGCGCGCCCTGCGTGACAAGTACCACCTGGACGATTCAACGGCCGGCATCGTGGGCCGCGAGGACATCGAGGATGTGGTCAGCCGCTGGACGGGCGTGCCTGTGACCTCGATCAAGGAAGAAGAGACGCAGAAGCTGCTGCGCGTCGAGGAAGAGCTGCACAAACGTGTGATCTCGCAGGAGAAGGCCATCAGTGCCCTCGCCCGTGCGATCCGTCGCTCGCGTGCAGGTCTCAAGTCGCCGCACCGGCCGATCGGCTCCTTCCTGTTCCTGGGACCGACCGGCGTGGGCAAGACGGAGATGGCGCGCACCCTGGCGCAGTTCCTGTTCGGCTCGGAGAAGGCGCTGATCCGCTTCGACATGTCGGAGTTCATGGAGAAGCACTCGGTCTCGAAGCTGATCGGTTCGCCTCCGGGATACGTCGGCTACGAAGAGGGCGGCCAGCTCACCGAACGGGTGAAGCGCTCGCCGTACTCTGTGGTGCTGCTGGATGAGATCGAGAAGGCCCATCCGGATGTGTTCAACATCCTGCTGCAGGTCTTCGAGGACGGCCAGCTCACCGACGGCCTGGGGAACACGGTCGACTTCAAGAACGTGATCCTGATCATGACGTCGAACATCGGCGCGCGGCACCTGCAGAAGAAGCAGGGGCTTGGCTTCCAGAGCGATCGCGAAGACCTGGTGATGGAGAAGGTCGAGGACCTTGTAAAGAACGAGGTCAA
Source organism: Candidatus Dedyshia acidiphila (assembly GCF_051025295.1). Taxonomy (NCBI): domain Bacteria; kingdom Pseudomonadati; phylum Acidobacteriota; class Terriglobia; order Terriglobales; family Acidobacteriaceae; genus Candidatus Dedyshia; species Candidatus Dedyshia acidiphila. The sequence continues at coordinate 153,678 of NZ_JBMGJV010000004.1, forward strand.
GCGCACCTTCAACCCCGAGTTCCTGAACCGACTGGATGAGGTCATAATCTTCCTGTCGCTCTCGGACGGAGACCTGATCCAGATTCTCGAGCTGCTGGTCCAACAGCTGAACGCGAACCTGGCGCAGAAGTCGATCACGATCAGCGTCAACGAGGAGGCCAAGAAGTGGATCCTCGAGAAGACACTGGTCGATCGCTCCTACGGCGCCCGTCCCCTGCGTCGCGCACTGCAGCGCTACGTCGAGGATCCGCTGTCGGAAGCATTGATCGCGGGCGGCATCTCGCAACGGCCGGCGTTCCTCGAGGTCTACCTCGAGAACAACCAGCTCTTCTATCGCCCGGTGCAGCAGGAGGGCGAAGAGGCACCCGCAGCGGACGGTGTACTGCTCTACAGCTAACGCTGACCCGCAACAGAAAGGCCCCGCCAACCAGCGGGGCCTTTTCTCGTTTGCTGCTCAGCTCAGTAATCGACGCGCACAACCTGCCCGACTGGGCCGTTGCTCACGCCGGGGAAAACGCTGAAGTTCGAAACGTAGATCGAGCCATTCCGCGCAGCGAAGCCGTTCGGCGTGACCAGAGCGTTGCCACCCAGCGCTGTGCGTGCACCGGCGGAGCCGTCATTGTTCACGGCGACGCGCACGACATCTCCGTGCTGCGTTCCGGAGCTCCAGGTGAAGAACTCGGTCGCGTAGAAGGCGCCATTGCTGAAGCCGCAGCCCGTAATCGGGTTGAAGCCGGAGGCCCACACGTCCGCGCTCGTCAGGATCGCGTTCGTAACCGCAGGATTGACCCGGTATACCTTGGACCGAGGTGAGTGAGCGGCGAAGTTAGCTCCGAAAGCCAGCGTGCCGACGTAGAGGTAGCCGTCCGCTCCCTGCGCGATACAGGTCGGCACCGAGTCGCTGACCGGCACGAGGTTGGGCCCAAGCTGCACCAGAGGGTTGGGAACGTACGCCACGATGTGGATGGAGCCGTTCTCGTCGACTTCGTCAATGGTATTTGACGCTGCGTCTGCGACGTATTCATGTCCTGGCACGGAGAGCACCGCGTAGGGGTTTGCATCCGGGAATTGTTCAGGAGGCGCGAAGAATGCATTGCGGTTCTGGTAGGTCCAGTTGTAGTCAAAGTCGCCCACGTCAGCGACGGTCTTCCAATGCCCGCTCTGCGAAGATTTGAGCAGTTTGCCAAACTGCCCGAGAAGCGCTGAACTCGCGTTCGGGTAGAGTGCCGTGTCAGCGAGAGTAGATCCGGTCAGGACGATGTGAATGTTGCCGTTTCCAAGAGCGGCCACACCATCCGGACCCACGACTCCGTTTTCGTCGGCTTGCGAGGCGAGCCCGGTAATGATTCGGGTGTAAGTGGGGTGTGCCGAGCTGAGACCGCGGATCTCACCCACCGAACCCGTGAAACCGAGTCCCGCGCCAACACCACCGGCGCCGTTCCCTGCACCGAGGCCGGCTTCGGCAACATACAAGACGCCGCCCGGCCCAAACGCCAACCCGCGTGGATTGTTCAGCCCCGTAGCAACGGGTGTAACCTGCGCCGCGGCGACGGCGGCGAAGCCTCCCGCGACAAGTGTAAGTAGTAGAGCTGTTTTGGGGGCTTTCGACCGGCGAGATACTTCCATGATGCGACTCCTTGGGCGTTATGAACGCGGGCGGAGTATAGCCGGGGCTAGTCTGCGAAAGCCATCAGTAACTTATATAACCTGCCGCAAGCGGTAGCAGCGCTGCGCGCCGACTTGAACGCAGGCATTCACTAGCGTGGTGATAGCGACGTCTCGATTCGATTGGGTGAGGCATTCGCGTTGAGCGTTTTGCAGGACAAGGTGCGCGTCTAAAACGAGAAGCTGACGTGCGCCTGACCAAGCTGGAGCGAACGATCGCGACGATTTCGAATCATAGTTCCTGTTCACTTGAGCTCGTTCTTTGCATCTACTGAGCGGGCGCCAGCGTATGAAGCGACTGCTTGCAGCCTGCTGTTCTGAGCACCGAGGGATCCACCGCAAAGAGAGAAGCTCCGCACGAGGCGGAGCTTCTCTCTTCCGGGGCCCAGGTTTGAGCGAACCAGAGACTTGCGTGAACGGGCGAGCTATTTGCCGCCGAACAGGTCGGTCATCACGTTCACATTGTTGTCGCAAGCATGATTCAAGCAAGGGAGCCCGAGTCCGCCTTCGATTGTCTTAAGCAGAGAGAAGTGGTTGTAACGCACATTGCTCAAAACGCCCTTCACGCCATAGCTGGTGTCGACGATGAGCGGCACCTGATTCGTCTCTGGCGCAGTTGCGTAATCGTTCTCATCCCAAAGGATGACGATGACGTTCTTGCCTTCTTTCCAGGTGGGCGAAGCCTCGATCGAGCGCAGGATGCGCTTGACGGTCAGATCGCCACGCTGGATGAGAGCCGGGTTGAGCCCGGCCTGCGTGCCGTTATCGGACGGATCGTAGTTGCAGAACGGTCCAGCATTCCCGCGGCCGTGCATGTCGTTGCACTGGTTGGGAGCGATGAAGGAGTAGGTGGGCACGGTGCCGGCTGCAAGATCAGCATACAGCCCGGTCACGCCATCGAACGGCGCCGAATTGTGCAGCGTGTTCTTGAAGTCGTAGCCTTCCTGCGTGCTCTTGAAGTACGCAAACGGATTGTGCTTCACCGCATAGAGCGCGACGATGCCGGCTGAGGTGAGCGGCGGCGTCAGAGCGGGCTTGATCGCCGTGAAGTCAGTCAGGTTGGAGAAGAAGCCGTCCGCAACGTTGACGCCATCGGCGCCCGGCAGCGGCAGATCTTCCTGGTAGCTCTTGTAGGTCAGGTTGCGTGCCACAAGCTGGTCCGCGATCGTCTTTCCAACGATGTGCGAGTCAGCCGGGATCGACTGCACGCCATCGATGTTGATGTCACCTGGAGCGCCGGTCGTCTCGTTCGTGGTGTCGATAGCTGGCGTGGCCGCATCGGTGCCGGTGCCATCGATTGGGCAGATAAGGCCGGTCGGCGGATTATCGGTGGCGGGAATGCCCGTGAGCAGGTTCGGCGTGCAGGACGTGCTGTGCCAGTCGGGGTAGTTGTCCGTATGGACGCCGAAGTTGGAGCCTCCAACGACCTCGAGATAGTTCGTCAGGCTAGGATGCGCAATGGCGTAGTAGTTGGTCGCGGTGTTCTGGGTGCGGGTGAGCTGATTGATATAAGCGGCGTTTGAGTTCCGGATGATCTGGCTGTAACCGTGGTTCTCCATCATGATGACGAACACATGATCGAGATGCGGCACACCCTGGGGCACAGGCCCCTCCTGCGCAACGGCGCTTGCGACCAGCAAGCATGCAGCAAGCCCCAATGAGGCAGTTTTACGGATATTCATGGCGGGTTTTCCCTTCGGGCAAATCTATGGCATGGGCAGAGGCACCACCGCGCAGCCTTGATGAAGGTAGGCCCGGATGATGACGGCCGCATTACGAAGCGCGAGCGCAAACAGCGAATGAGGAGTAATTCAACAGAAATTCATCAAGTGCCAAACCGGAGTGAAAAGGCGTCGCTACACACGCGCAGTCGAGGACGGTCTGCAGGCTCTCGAATGAGTGAACTGCAGAGGTCGTGAGCCGTTCTGACAATAAGTTGCAGCCCTACGGGAGACTCGCGTTCAACTGCAGATCGCCGGAAGAAAATCCCACTCGCAGTTTCCGTTCGCCTGCGGTCGCGACCCAGTCATTCTTAGCGGTGGCCCAGTATTGGAAGGCATGCGGCAGAAGGGTCAATGTGACTGTCTTGCTCTCACCTGCCGCAAGCGAGACCCGCTCGAAGGCGGCAAGTGCGCGCGGTGCAAACTGCACGCCCGGGATATCGGTCGCGGGCCGATCGAGGTACACCTGCGGCACTGCATCCCCGGCGACCTGACCTGTATTGCGGACACGCACGGTCACAACAGCGCCGCCGTTGGCAGCGCGCTCGGCATGCACATCGGACAGCTCGAACTTCGTGTAAGAGAGGCCAAAGCCGAACGGGAACTGCGGCTCTATCTTCTGACTATCGAACCAGCGATACCCAACCAGCACGCCTTCGGAGAATGTCGTCTTCCCATCCACTCCCTTCGCGGAGCGCTCCGGATGCGCTGGGTCGTTCGCAGCATAATCTGTCAGACGCTTCGCCCAGGTCATCGGCAGGTGTCCTCCGGGGTTGCTCTTTCCGAGCAGCAGCTTCGCCGTCGCCCAACCGCCCTCATCGCCCGGCCACCACATCTCGAGCACACCTTTCACCTTTGGCAGCCATGGCATCGCCACTGGCTGGCTGGTGTTCAGCACGACGACGGTGTTGGGATTGGCTGCCGCGACCTCCTCGATCAGGCGATCCTGTTCGCCGGGCAGTCCAAAGGCGGGACGACCGCGTGTCCAGGCGAACACGAGGACAGTCTTCGCCGACTTCGCGGCGGCGATCGCCTGCGCATGAGCCGTGGCGCGCGCTTGCGGTGACATCCAGTTCAGCCGGATCTGCGCCGGGGCATCGGAGGTGTCTGGTGTGAGCTCTACCTGAATGGTGTGTTTACCCTTCGTCAACTGCAGTGCGCGGCGCACGTTGTCGAGACCGTCCGTTGTCGGCAGGCCGTTGTCCTGCGTTGCGTACTGGATGTCACCATGCACAGTACCCTTGGCTGCACCGGTGCGCGCGACCCCTTTGCCATCGACCATAAGGTTGGCGCGACCGCCGAGGTCTTGCAGATAGAGCCAATACTTGCCATCGGCGGGTACGGTGAGATCGCCCGTCCAGGTGGCCGTGGTGTTCGGCGGCAGTGCCTTGCCATTGCTCCTTGTGAAGTCGAGAGTCGCATCGCTTATGCTGCTTTTCGAGCGTGCGAGGCCCGGCATCCCATTGTGCGAAAGCGCGGAGGCGGGCACGGGGGTGCCGGTCATATCGTCGTCGACGGCGAAGGTCACACGTGCCTGCGGATCGAGCTTCACAAGGGCGGCCATCGGGCTCACCTGTCGCTCCGTGAGCCCGGGTGACCGCTCGCCAAACGTGCCGATGGCGGCTACCTGTCCGGCGGTCGGGCCGATCATGGCGAGTGACGCGAGATCGTCAGTCTTCAACGGGAGAATGCCGTCTTCGTCCTTGAGGAGCACCGCCGCATCCTCAGCCGTCTTCTGAATGACAGCGGCATTCGCATCGATGTCCTGCGGAGTGACGGTGTGCTTCTGGTGCCCGTCCAGGTAGCCGAACCGATCCATCTCGTACAGAACGCGACGCGCCGCCTCCGTGATGGTGGCCTCCTTCACCGTTCCGTTCGCGAGCAATGCTTGCAGGGTTGTGCCATCGTTGTCGCGCGGAAACGCGTTCATGTCCATCGGCGGCGCCGGCGGTTCCTCAGGAATGGTGCCACCGAGCATGCCTGCTAATTGATTCGGATCGAACTTCGGTGGTGCTGCCGCAGGGGGTGTCGTAGTGCGGAAGAAAGTGTGCATGAAGCCGGCGAATGGACTGTCGGGTGGTGGCTGGCCGGGCATCTCCATATCGAGCCCGTCGTTGATGAAGGTTGCGCTATGGACCGCGCCCCAATCGGAGGTGACGAAGCCCTTGAAGCCGATCTGGTCTTTCAGGATCGTCTTCAGCGTGTCCGCGTTGCCGCAGGCGAACGGTCCGTTGATGCGGTTATACGAGCACATGATGGACGACACGCCCGCGTGCACCACGTCCGCGAAGGGCGCGATGTAGACCTCGTGCAGCGCCTGCGGGTCGATGGACACGTTATAGCCATCAGTGTCGTAACCGACGTAGTGCTTTGCCTGGGACATCACGTCCTGCGATTGTGCCCCGCGCACCTCCGCTACCCCCATCACCCCGGTCAGGTAAGGGTCCTCGCCGAAGGTGTTGTAAGCGCGTGCGAACGTGATGTCGCGATCAATGTTGATGAACGGCTGGAGCACAACATCGATGCCCAGCGAGCGCGCTTCGCGTCCGATGACCACGCCATTCTGCTCAGCATCCTCGCGGCTGAACGTCGCGGCCACGCCCATCGTGGCGGTCTCCGCCTGCGCAGGCACGCGCGTCAGCAGGCCGGGCGGCCCGTCCGCCATGCGCAACGAGGGCACGCTGAGCCGCGACACCCCGGGCAGATATCCTGCCTGCCCCTGATACGCGCTAGTATCCTCGACGCCACCGCGGATCAGGTTCATCTTCTCCTCAAGCGTCATCTGCTGGAGCAGCTTGTCGATTCGAGCCGCATCAGCCTCCGGTTTGGGGAATTCCTGCGCGATGCTGCAGGGTGGCACAAGCACGAGCGCGCAGACGGAGGAGAGTGGTAAGAGAACGCTAGAGAGACGCATGAGACCTCGGGTGCCGACGAATGGTTGCAGTTACTTCGTTCTGGGATGAGCAAACCAGGACTCGCAGCGCAAGAGCACTGTCTTTATTAGGCCGCTTACAGGGAAGCAGGCGCGTCCGGCTGTGGGCCATGCTTGTCCAGTGTGGCAGGCAATAGCACGATTCGACCTTCTTCCCTGCCCTGCCCGTGATGTCCAGAACCCCGCGACTTCCTATTGGCAAGGCGGTGAGAGCCGCGTCTATTCGTAGCTTCGGCCCACTGCGAATGCGAGCGGTCGAGCGAACTGATGCTCAGCGCGTCGTCACGACACAGCCGGAAGAAGGACAGACATGGTGGTACCGCGTTGTCCGCTATCCGGGCCGCTCTGCACCTCAATGCGGCCTTGATGCTTGCGGACGATGGTGTCACTGACCCAAAGTCCCAAGCCTGTACCGGTGCCTTCCTTGGTTGTGAAGAACGGCTCGAAGATGCGGCGTTGATTCGCCAGCGAGATGCCTGGACCGTTGTCGCTGACCGAGATCGTGACACATCCAGCGGCCAAGTAA